>JAHDFG010000194.1 GCA_020628265.1 Pseudooctadecabacter sp.
CCCATGCTAGCAGGCGCCAAATTCAATCAATGAGGTCCTCCCATGGCACTTGAACGCACGTTCTCCATCATCAAACCCGACGCAACCAAGCGCAATCTGACCGGTCAGATCGCTGCCAAGTTCGAAGAAGCTGGCCTGCGCATCGTCGCGTCCAAGCGCATCCAGCTCACGCTGGCCCAAGCCCAGCAATTCTACGGTGTGCACAAAGAGCGCCCCTTCTTTGACGAGCTGTGCGAATTCATGATCTCCGAGCCGATCGTGGTTCAGGTTCTCGAAGGTGAAAACGCCATCGCCAAGAACCGCGAAGTGATGGGTGCAACCAACCCTGCGGACGCCGCTGACGGCACCATCCGCAAGGAATTCGCTCTGTCCATCGGTGAAAACTCCGTGCACGGCTCCGACGCGCCTGAGACTGCTGCCGAAGAAATCGCTTTCTTCTTCTCCGGTCTTGAACTGGTCGGGTAACAGCCCCGTCATTTGATCAATGGGCCCCGCTGGCGCAGGCTGGCGGGGCCTTTGTTTTGGGAAAGCAGCCCATGGCCCTGTTTTTGCTCATAGCCCTTGTGATGGTGAACTTCGCCGCCAATTCCGTCCTCAGCCGCGCGGGGATTGATGTTCTGGGCATGGACGCCTTGTCGTTCTCGACCTTGCGATTGGCCAGCGGGGCGGCGGTTCTGGCGCTGCTCGTCGGTCTGCGTCGGGCGGCATGGCCTGCGTTCGGTTGGTGGCGCTTTTGGGCGGCGGGCGCGTTGATGGTCTATCTGGTGCCGTTCACCATCGCCTATGTGACCTTGCCGTCGGGCCTTGGGGCCTTGGTGTTGTTCGGCGTGGTTCAGCTGACGATGTTCGGCTGGGTGGCCCTTTCGGGATCGGCGCCGCGCCCTGTCCAGTGGCTGGGCATGGCGCTGTCGATGGCGGGCCTTGCGTGGCTGCTCTGGCCCAGCGGGGCGGAAAGCTATGACATGGGCGGCCTTCTGGCTATGGCCGTGGCCGGTGTCGGCTGGGGCGTGTTTTCCCTGATGGGTCGGGGGTCCGCCGACCCCTTGGGCGATATGGCGTGGAGCTTTGTGCTGGCCTTCTTCATGGGGCTGCTCGGCTTGGCAGGATATCTGTCGGCGGTCGGCGATGTTGCAGAGGTCGCTGTGAACTGGGTGCAACGCTGGCCCTTGGCTGGCGTTCTGACGGCGATAGTCTGCGGCGGTGTTACGTCTGGGCTGGGCTATGCGCTTTGGTATCGCGCCTTGCCACAAATCCCCGCGACCACGGGGGCTGTGGCGCAGTTGACCGTTCCGATCATCGCCATTGTCGCAGGCGCGCTGATCTTGGGCGAGGCGATCACGCTAAAGGTCGCGCTGGCGTCAGGGATTGTGCTGGGTGGTATCGCGTTGACTGTGTTGAAGCGTTAGCCCCGCGCGCTAACAGTCCCGGCGGACTTCGCGGTCACGCAGGCCCGTTTCAACCAGCATGCAGCGGTCGCGGGCCTCGTAATAGTACCCGCGCGCATACCACATGACGGCTGTGGGGATATCGCCGTCGGACAAAAGCCACGCGCCACGCAGGTATCGGCCCGCATAAAGCAGGTTGGTTTCCGCATCGAGCAGGTCTGAAGGGGCGCCGCGGAACCCCATTTGACCTGCTGTTTCGGGCAGGATTTGCATCAATCCATAGTAGGGCCCGTTGCGGGCATCCGCGCGGTAGTCGCTTTCGCGCTGGATCACGGCGTGCAGCAGAGCCTCGGGTATCTCGTGGACTGCAGCATAGGTCGTGATGAGCGCCCGCATCTCAGCAGTTTCACCGGGATAGAGTGCGGGGGCCTGCACGGAAGGCGGCGGGGCAGGGGTGCTGCAGGCCGCAAGCCACGACAGACCGAGGAGGAACGCAATACGCATGGGGCGCAGACTAGGGCGGGTCGGCCTCGTCCGGAAGGCGCCGGTGTTCAGGCTGGCGACCTTCTGCCGATGCGCTGCTGGACAGATGCTCGCGGATCAGGGCCACGTTCTTCACCTTGCTTTTGAACCCGATGTCAAAGATGTCGCCCACCAACGGGATGGACCCGATAAGGGTGTCCATGGCGATGTTGAAGATCATCCGTCCCTTGGTGTGGGACGAGACGCCCGCCCTGTGCCCCTGACGGTAAATGTAGACGGAAGGTGTCAAAGCCAGCAGGTCGCCTACCACGGGAACAAATCCCAGAACGGCATCCAGACCAACGCGGATTTCTGTCCCGGGAAGGGGGATCAGATTGTCCATGTTGTGCGCCAGCCGTTCCAGCGTGTCGATGTCGATGTCTGACTGGGGTTTGCGTGCGGGCAGGGGCGCTGTCATGTGGAGCGGTCGATCAGGCCGATTTCATCCATGAAGGCATCAAGCTCGGACTTGGATGCATTGAAATGTCCGGCCTTCAAGGCGTCAAATGTCTTGCGAAATGCTGCTTTTTCTTCGCCTTTGCAGTCGTTCCATGGGCGGCCTTGCAAGGCCATGTGCAACACATAATAGCCGATGAAATGCGGGCGGGTGCCGTTTTCCAGCAGGCGGGCATAGGCCGCGTCGGCACCCAACGTGCGCAACTCTTCGGCGGTGTGGATACCGGCTGCGTTGAATTCAGCCTCCATCGCGGGGCCGAGGTTCTTGATGGTGGAAATGGCTGCCATAGTGGCAAGCTACCTTGCGACGGAAAAAAGGGCCAGAGGACCGGCGCTGGCTTGGGGAGGAAAGCCGCACTTCAGTCCGCTGGCCTGAGCTGCCGCCTGAGGGGAGAAGGGCGGCGAGGGATATCTGGCTTAGATCGCCGCGAAATCCGTGAATGTGACCGGCTTGGACGCACCCTGCGTTCGCTTGGTGTTTGGGGACTTGGCGCTTGGGGCCTGCGCGGATGCGGTTGCCGGCGCGCTTGGGCGCGGTGCGGTTTGGGATGTGGACTGGGTCGGCATGTGCCGCTCCTTTAGATCTGCCTTGGGTCTGCCTTGGTCGTCTTACGGGC
This sequence comes from Pseudooctadecabacter sp., assembly GCA_020628265.1. GTDB lineage: Bacteria > Pseudomonadota > Alphaproteobacteria > Rhodobacterales > Rhodobacteraceae > Octadecabacter. Next base: position 2,981 of record JAHDFG010000194.1, read on the forward strand.
CTCTTATCGGGCCATGGAATCAGGCAACGCGAGCGATGTGGTCAGAACGGGGCGCAAATGTGGCAAGACTGTGGCGGCCCACTCTCGACGTCACCAGAGGTCGTGACACAGGGTAAAGTTGCAAAGAAATTGGCAAAAAACACCGATTATGTTGCGTGCGCCCCTAGCCGGATCACAAGATATCATGGCATGATCCAGATATAGGCCATTCACGCTGCAGTGTGGCCGAGAGTCATTAGAATGACCTTTGCGAGTTGGGGGAAACATGAGCAATATCGTAAAACATCTACCTTGGATTGCGCCAACGGTGGCGATCATCGCCGTCGGTTCGGGCTTTCTGGACCGAATCAACATCTCATTTGACGGCGGTCGGGAGGAGGCCGCTGTGCAGGCACCTGTGGTTGCAGAGCCGACCGCGGCAGAGGCCGCGCTGGCCGCTGTCGAGCCTGTTGCACCGGCTGTTGTGACGCCAGAGCCAGAGCCCGAAGACGCAGCGGCCCAGCTGGCTGCATTGCTGACCGAAAGCAATGCCGATCTGGAAGGCGTTGAAGTGACGCGCAATCAGGGGTTCTCGCTCGATACGCTCGAACAGGCCACGGACACTGCGATTGGCGCGGCCGCTGCGGCCCAGCCTGAAGTGAACTCCGGCCCTGTGGGCGCGGATTTCTTTGCGGCGGCTCAAGCCAACATCGCGCGGGACCGTCAGTGTATCGATGATTTGCGGACCCTTGCGGGGCAGGCGCGGGTTTACTTCCCAAGCGGTGGTCTGACCGGTGAACAGTCCGGCATCGAACAGGCGCGGCTTCTGGGTATTCTGGCCCAGCAGTGCCCGGGCGTGCGCATTCAGGTCGAAGGCCACTCCGACCCGTCGGGCAACCCCGTCCGCAATCAACAGCTGAGCCTTGAGCGGGCCGAAGCCGTGATCACGCGTGTTGTGTCATCCGGTGTCGATGCGTCCCTGTTCGTGGCGGTGGGTCGCGGTGACAACGTTCCGTCGTTGGTAAGTGGACCGCAGCCGTCGTCCTACTATGACCGTCGGGTCGAATTCTCGGTCGTGGAATCTGCACAGCAGGCCAGCTTTGTGGCGCCGTCGTTCGGCGCTCCGGGCACGAACTTCCGTGTGGCGGCCTGTGTGTCCCAGCTGGAAGCAGCCGTGCAGGGGGCCACGATCGAATACCTGCCGCGCGGCATGACAATCAGCAATTCCGATCTGGCGCTGGCCACGCGTCTGGGGGAAATCGCGGCCAATTGCCCTGAGGCGCGTCTGCGCATCGTGGGACAGCACAACGACGATCCGCGCGCCGGCGAAGATGCGTCCACTGGGCGTCTGCGTGCGGTGGTTCTGATGACAAAACTGGTGAGCGAGGGCATCCCGTCCGAGCAGTTGATCCTTGGCGCGCCATCCGATCCGCGCCCTGTTGCGGGCCTCAGCAACAGCCGCATCGACTTTCAGGTGATCCACGAAGGCATCTAAGTCA
>JAHDFG010000195.1 GCA_020628265.1 Pseudooctadecabacter sp.
CGGTCCCACATGGCCGCCCAACTGAGCTCAATAATCGCGGTGGTTTCCAGAAAGGCAGCCGTTGCCCCGCCGTGAAGTGCGGGTAGCATCGGGTTGCCGATCAGCTTGTCCTGATAGGGCATGATGCCCGTCAGTTCATCCCCGCGGCGGTCGAACCGGACGCCGAGGTACTGGATATAGGGCACGCCTTCGACAAGGGACTGCAGCGCCGCGTCGCGCCTTTGCTTGATGACCTGTACGGGTTCGGGGCGTTTCATGCGGCACCCCCTTTGGGCAACTGTATGGTAAAGGCCCCGCTGGCGGTTGCTACGGGGCGGCTTTGATCCTCGTCCATCGCAGTCGCACGCACGAAGGCAACCGACCGTGTGACGTGATAGCATTCCGCCCGTGCGGTGATGGTCTGGCCCGGCGTTGCGGGGCGCATGTAGTCAATCCGCAAGTCCAGCGTGGCTGTGCCGACGGGCTTGCTGTCATGAGCCATCACGGCTGCGCCGCCGCAGGTGTCCAGCAAGGCAGAGACCGCGCCGCCGTGGATCACGCCCGTCTCGGGGTCGCCGATCAGGCGGGTGTCATAGGGCATCGTGATCGTCGCATGGCCGCTGCCGACCTCTGTCAGGGCCATACCAAGGTCGCTGGCATGTGGCAGGGCTGCGATGAACTGTTTGGCGATTTTCGTCTGGCGTTCGCTTGTCATGCCCCGTTGAACCCCGCCCTGCGCGGAGGCGCAAGGTCAAATGTCACCCTTGCGTCATCCGCTGCGTCACCCCCGTTGCCCCCTGCCCGCGAGCCGCGTAAAGTCATCACCAAGGACGGGAGACCCCAATGACCGAGCCACGCCTCAGCTTCAAAGACATGTGCGCCAAGTTCGATGTGACGCCGCGCACGCTGCGCTACTACGAATACATCGAGCTTCTGTCGCCGGAGCGTGAGGGCCGGTCGCGGTTCTATGGCCCCAAGGAAATTGCGCGGATGACGCTGATCCTGCGCGGGCGCAAGTTCGGCTTCCCGTTGGAGGATATCCGCCAGTGGCTGCTGATCTACGAACATGAAGGCACCGAGGCACAGATGCAGGCCTGGATCGAGCTTGCCGACCGACAGCTGGCCGAGCTGGCCGAACAACGCGCCGCATTGGATGAGACCATGGACGAGTTGAAGCGCCTGCGCGACGAAACAGCGGAAACGCTGGGCTGAAAACAAGCGTCAGAGCCGAATCTGATCAGCTGTTCGCACACCACCAGAGGGCGGACGATGTTGCAGCAAACAGGTGACTCAACCTCAAATTGCTGCAACTGCACAGCACACGCGCAAGTGGCGGATCGCGTTGGGTATGGAAATCCTTACCCAAAAACCTATATAAATAAGGGGTGTGGGGAAATCCCTGCCGATCTTCCCACTTAGAAAGTTACGCCCAAACGTGGCATTTGTTTCCTGACCTTTCGTCAACCCGGTTTTGACGCGGCGTTACGTTTACGTTGACGTAATCTTTCCTTGTAAGGTGACAGGGAGCGCCTCAAGTCCGGCCCACCAAACCGCTTTGAGGATAAAACGATGACGGACCTTACGATGACCATTCGCCAGATGTGCGAACAATTCGACGTAACTCCCCGAACGCTTCGGTTCTACGAGGCAAAGGAATTGCTGTTCCCGCAGCGCGTCGGACAAAAGCGCCTTTATGGCAAGCGCGATCGTGCGCGGCTGAAGCTGATCCTGCGCGGCAAGCGCTTTGGGTTCAGCCTCGAAGAAATCCGCCAGCTTCTGGACCTGTACTACATGGATGACAGTCAGGAAACGCAGCTGCGCGAAACCTACGTGCTGGCCGAAAAGCATCTGGCCGACATGGAAGCCCAGCGCGCCGAGCTGGACGAGGCGATTGCCGAACTGAAAACCCAGATGGACTGGGGACGTGCCCGACTGGCCGCCCTTGAACCCGAAAAGGCCCAAGCCAGCTAGCCTGGCCGAGGGTCCAAAAACACCCGCTTTAGGAGGACGAAATGCCAACATTCACCGCACCCACGAAAGACCAACAATTCGTGCTGCATGATCTTTTGAAGATCTCCGAAATGGACATCCCCGGCTTTGCCGATCTGGATCGTGATTTTACGGACGCGGTGCTGAATGAAGCCGGCAAGCTGGCATCTGAAGTCCTCGCGCCGCTGAACGTGGTGGGTGACAAACAGGGTTGCCACCTTGAGAACGGTGTTGTCCGCGTACCCGAAGGCTTCAAAGAGGCCTATGACCAGATGGCCGAAGGCGGCTGGATGGCCATGGACATGCCCGAAGAATACGGCGGTCAGGGTCTGCCTTACATCATGCACACCGCGGCGATGGAGCCGATGGTCTCCGCCAACATGGCGTTCAACATGTACCCCGGCCTGACCCACGGCAACATGGCCGCCATTCTGGCCCACGGCACAGAAGAGCAAAAGCAGACCTACCTGCCCAAAATGGCCACAGGCGAATGGTCCGGCACCATGAACCTGACCGAACCCCACTGCGGCACCGATCTGGGCCTGATGCGCACCAAGGCGGAACCGCAGGACGACGGCACCTACAAGATTTCCGGCCAGAAGATCTGGATCTCCGCTGGTGAGCACGAGATGTCCGAAAACATCATCCACCTCGTGCTGGCGAAAATCCCGGGCGGCCCTGAGGGCGTCAAAGGCATCTCGCTGTTCATTGTGCCTAAGTATCTGGTGAACGAAGACGGCTCTTTGGGTGCGCGGAACTCGGTCACCTGTGGTGGTCTTGAGGAAAAGATGGGCATCCACGGGAACTCCACCTGTGTCATCAACCACGATGAATCCATCGGCTACCTGATCGGCGACATGCACAAAGGCATGCGCGCGATGTTCACCATGATGAACGAAGCCCGTCTGGGCGTCGGCCTGCAGGGCTATGCCCAAGGCGAAGTGGCCTATCAGAACGCACTGGGCTTTGCCCGTGACCGCCTGCAGGGGCGTGACGTGACCGGTGTGAAGAACCCTGACGGCCCTGCTGATCCGATCATCGTGCACCCCGACGTGCGTCGGAACCTGATGGACCAGAAGGCCTTTGTCGAAGGCGCCCGTGCCCTGACCTACTGGGGGGCCACGCTGATCGACCGCGCCCACAAGAACGAAGACAAAGAGGCCGACGATCTGATCTCGCTGATGACGCCCGTCATCAAGGGCTTCCTGACGGACAAGGGTTTTGAGACCTGCGTGCTGGCGCAACAAACGCTCGGCGGCTCCGGCTTTACGCAGGAATGGGGTCTGGAACAATTCGTCCGCGATGCACGGATCACGATGATCTACGAAGGCACCAACGGTGTGCAGTCGCTGGACCTCGTGGGCCGGAAACTGGGCCTGAACGGTGGCAAGACGATCATGGGCTTCTTCGAGATGGTCAAAACTTTCATTTCCGAGAACAAGGGCGATGAAGCGTTCGAGGCCGACTTCCTGAACCCGCTGAAAGCAGCATCCAAGGATCTGCAGGCCGCGGGCATGTACTTCATGCAGAACGGGATGAAGAACCCCAACAACGCCCTGTCCGGCTCTTACGACTTCATGCACCTGATGGGCCACGTCTGCCTTGGTCTGATGTGGGCCAAGATGGCCAAAGCCGCACAAGCAGCACTGGACGCAGGCGCATCCGATACCGAGTTCTACGAGACCAAGATCGCCACAGGCCGCTACTACATGGCCCGCCAGCTGCCGATCACCGGCACACATCTGGCGCGGATCAACTCGGGCGCCGACACAGTGATGGCGCTGGACGCGGCAAACTTCTAAAGTGAGAGGGCGGGGATCATCCCCGCCCTTTTTCTTTGAGGACCAGATGCCCAAACGCTTTCGCCTGACCCGCCGTTTTCCCTGCGCCATGACAGAGGACGGCTACCGCCGCCTGAAGAAATTCGCGAGCGAGGCGGGGCTGGATGAGGGCGAGGCCCTGTCGTTTCTGTTTGAAAACTTCGACAGCGTGATTGATGAGGATACGTTCGGGCACCGGCTTCGTATTTTCAATTCGGAACTGGAAGCGCGAAAGCGGTGAGGCCTTTCCGTGGCGGCAAGCCGACCCTCCGGGGGGAGTTGTTTTTGCCAAAATGAAGGGGGAGGCAGTGCTCCACCCCGACTTGTCGAGAAGGCCTCCAGCGTCTGCAGTCGAGGAGGCGAAACAAGCCAAGCCGGGGCTTCACCTTGGACGCCGCTTCACTCTCCAGCTATCGGCGCACCTCTTCATGGCGCATTAACCTTAACGCGCCCTTAACACAGAGCATGACGATCGACTAAAGAACCGCCTGCTCTCTTCATCTTGGCAAATACAACTCATTCGCTAGGCTGCCCCCAAGCGACACATCGGAGATACGTGATGACACTCAAACTGCATTGCTTTGGCGAGAGCGGACATTCTTACAAGGCGGCATTGGGGCTGGAGCTGTCCGGCCTCGACTGGACGCCGGTCTTTGTGGATTTCTTC
>JAHDFG010000196.1:0-2954 GCA_020628265.1 Pseudooctadecabacter sp.
TATGTGTCTTGTAGCTGACGCTTGTGATGCGCGACTTGCCGGAGTGGGCTTTGATGCGGTTGCGGATCAGCAAGTCCTTGTCGGCTGCATTGGCCACTAGGCCTTGCGCCACGGACTGGTGGTGCCGCTCTGCCGGAAATCCTGCCAGAAACGCCGGCATGTACGGACGCAAAGCCGCGGGATCGAAGTCGTGCAGGATGCCGTCGCGGATCAACGGGGTGACATGCGGAGACGCGGGCACCAGCAGATCGTCAAAGCTGGTTCGCATCGCGCCCGAGAACCTGCGTGTCACCCAGCGTTTGCCCTGTTTGACGCGGTAATTCACCATGTATTCAATGGCTTCCTTGCTGTCGAAGGTCCAGAATGGCACGTAGATTGGCGCAAAGCGGCCTTCGTTGACAGCAGCGGCAAGGTCATTGGGCGCGGCCCGACGTGCGGCCACCCATGCCTTGGCCTTGTCCTGTGCTGACTTGTCCGGAACAGCAAAAGGGATCAGCCCCAAGGTGTCATACGAGCTGTCGTCGTCCCCCCTCACCATCGGACCGTCGCAATAGGCGCAGTTGAGGCTCAGAACCGCGCCAGTGAACACGACCGCGCCACCGCAGGTTTGGCATTGATGGGTGACGTCGCCGGTGTGGGACATCTGTTCGGTGTGGGGCAGGTCAGGGTGATAGTGGAATTCGGCCGCTGGATCGGCGTCAGGGTCGACAGTGATTGGATGCGCGGTTCCGCAACTCTGGCACGTGAGCCCGCGCGCGGAGGGATCATAGACGCATTGGCCCGCGCAATTGGGGCACATCAGGTCCGCTTGGCTAACAATAGCCTCAGTCATCGGACAAAGCCGCCAGAATTTCGAGCAGAATTTGTAAGCGCAGCCAACCGCGATCAATAGCACCTGCCAGATCGCCTGTCACGGCCCAGTCACCAAGAATGGTTGCAACAAACCAAGTGAGTGCCAGCCATATGACGATGATGATCCAGCCCGACGTTGTCCGGATGAAACCGGCGGAGCCTTGCTTCAGCTCATGCTTGGCCTCTTGCACCTGAATCAGTTTCTTGACCGGCAACAGGCCGACAAGTGCGGACAGGCCAACCAGCAAAGCAGCATTCAAAAGGGGGAGGGGCGTCGCGAGCAAGAACACTCCGGTGTCGGTGATCAATGGTGCGACAGTACGGGACACCGGTCACAAGACAAGAGGTGTGCCGCGCAAAAAATGGGCCAGTCCTAAGACCGGCCCAGTTCAGGAAGTGATCTTTAAGGCTGCCAGAACGGTTTGGCGGCCTCTTGGTTTGCGGTGATTTGGTCAAGGCCCACGTCCTTCAGCAGATGGCGGGGCATATCCTTGAGGTGTTTGCGGGTGCGTCGGCGGGTGTCCCATGTCGTCACGACAACCGCGAAGGCCACGGCCACAGTCGCGAGCGCGGGAATGCGATCGGCTTCGGACAGGATGGACATACGGGTCATGGTGAGGGTGCGTGACATGGGGAACTCCTTCTCGTCACAGGTTGATTGTAATGGTACAATTTGGCATTCTGCCTGATACAATAGATACAAACGTCGATAGATTCGGTTAAACAAATGATTGTACCAGATACAAAATGGCTCCCGACCCTCGATGGTGCGGGGCGATCTAAGTACAAATCTCTGGCTGAGGCGATCCGGACTGCGATTGTATCGGGACAATTGGTTCCGGGGGCGAGGCTGCCACCTGTCCGGCAACTGGCCTATCAGATCGGCGTCACGCCTGGGACAGTTGCGCGGGCCTATACCTTGATGATGGACGAGGGGCGACTTGTGGCAGGTGTCGGGCGCGGCACCTTTGTCGCGGACGGGCCGACCCGCACGCCCTTCTCGGACGTGCCGTTGATCAACACCGTAGATGAAAGCATTGCCGATTTCCGGTCCAGCCGCGTACCGGACGTCGGGCAGGGGCGTGCGATTGATGCGGTGATGATGGATGTCGCGGCCTCCCATCGGCGGCGTCATATTAACTATCCGACGCAGGAGACGGATCTGGAGGCGCGCGAGGCCGTCATGGATTGGATGACCGGCAAGGATGTCGGCCCCGTGGATACGGACCACATTGTCCTTGCGAACGGGGCGCAGAATGCAGTTGTGCTGTCACTGCTCAATCTGCTGAGCGGTCCGTCCCCTGTGATCCTTGCGGAAGAACTGGCCTATCCCGGCGTGCGGCACGCGGCGCGCCTGTTGCGATCCAAGGTTGTCGGGGTCGCGATGGACGATGAAGGGATTATCCCCGAAGCTTTGGCTGCAGCCTACCGTGAACATGGCGGGCAGGTTCTGATTACGTCCCCGTCGGTCCACAGCCCCACAACGATCTGCACGCCGTTGCACCGGAAGATGGCGATTGCAGAGGTGGCGCGGTCGCTAAACCTGATCATCATCGATGACGATTGCTATGCTTCCGCCGCGGACGAGGTTCCCAGCTATCGTGCGATATTGCCGGAGCAAACCTATTACGTGTCATCCCTGACCAAGGCGATCAGCGGTGCCTTGCGGTTCGGCTATACGGTTGCGCCTTTGGGGCAGGGACCTGCGCTGCGGCAGACGGCCCAAAGTGCGCACTACGGTGTGTCGCAGCCCATAACGGACATCTGCGCGATGCTGATCCAGAACGGGCAGGCCGCGCGCATCCGCAATCAGGTTAATGTAGCCGTCGCGGCCCGTGTGCGGACAGCCGTCAATATTCTGGGCCGTTGGGATATCCGTTGGCGCGAGGATGCGCCGTTTATCTGGCTCAATCTTCCGACTGGCTGGCGCGCTTCTGGCTTTATGTCCGAGTGTGAGACCCGCGGTATTCAAGTCAAGCCGGCGGATGAATTTGCCTTGCCAGACGGGCGTGCGCCGAATGCCGTACGTCTTGCGATCGGGTCCATTGTGTCGGATGAGTTGTACATCAAGGCATTGCGCGAAATGGATCATATGCTGGCGC
>JAHDFG010000196.1:3054-4446 GCA_020628265.1 Pseudooctadecabacter sp.
GTGTCGGATGAGTTGTACATCAAGGCATTGCGCGAAATGGATCATATGCTGGCGCATCCGAAGCGGAGCATGGAAGGTTAATGGGGTAAAATAATACCGTTTTTGTATGCCATTGATTTACAACACTTCTTTTGAATTCATGCCTGTTGACCCGCATCTGAGGTGGTCCTAAAAGCACCCATCGAATGTCGGACCGCCTTGGCGGTCGTTATCCATTAGGACTGATACATGAAAACCTTCTCTGCTACTCCGGCGGATATCGACAAGAAGTGGATCCTGATCGACGCCGAAGGCGTTGTTCTGGGCCGTCTTGCCTCGATCATCGCCATGCGGCTGCGTGGTAAGCACAAAGCCACCTTCACCCCCCACATGGACATGGGCGACAACGTTATCGTCATCAACGCCGACAAGGTGCAGCTGACGGGCAACAAGCGCGAAAAGCCCAACTACTGGCACACGGGCACCGTGGGCGGCATCAAGTCCCGTACCACTGGCGAGATCCTCGAGGGTGAGCACCCCGAGCGTGTCGTCATGCAGGCCGTCAAGCGCATGCTGCCTGGCAACCGCCTGTCCCGTAAGCAAATGACGCACCTGCGCGTCTTCGCGGGTGCCGAGCACGGCATGGAAGCCCAGCAACCTGAAGTTCTCGACGTGAAGTCCATGAACAAAAAGAACACGAGGACTGCATAATGGCTGATCAAGTGAACTCCCTCGAAGAGCTGGGCGCAGTCGCCGAAGGCGTCGAAGCCCCCGCAGCTGCAATCGAAATCAACCGTGAGCCCGTCCGTGACGAGCTGGGCCGTTCCTATGCGACCGGTAAGCGGAAGGATGCGGTTGCCCGCGTCTGGATCAAGCCGGGCTCCGGCAAGGTCACAGTGAACGGCAAAGAACAGAACGTCTACTTCGCACGCCCCGTGCTGCAGATGATCCTGCGTCAGCCGTTCGAAGTGGCCGGTGTTGACGGTCAGTTCGACGTTGTGGCCACCGTCAAGGGCGGCGGCCTGTCCGGTCAGGCCGGTGCGGTCAAGCACGGCATCTCCAAGGCCCTGCAGCTCTATGATCCGTCCCTGCGCGGCGCACTGAAAGCTGCTGGCTTCCTGACCCGCGACAGCCGTGTGGTTGAACGTAAGAAGTACGGTAAGGCGAAAGCCCGTAAGAGCTTCCAGTTCTCCAAGCGTTAATCGCTTCACAGAATACGATAAAAAAGGGCGACCCGTTTGGGTCGCCCTTTTCCGTTTGCGCTGTGAGTGGTGTCTGAGAGAGAGCGCAAACTGGGTGGTTAGAAAAGACGGGCGGCTCAGGTTGGGGCCGAGACCGCCCGTCAGGTGCGTGGTCTTGGCACTAAAGAGGGATGTGCCTCCAACCACGGCGGATTAACGCGTAGTAGCCGCC
>JAHDFG010000197.1 GCA_020628265.1 Pseudooctadecabacter sp.
CCTCCTCCGTGTTCGAGGGCGAGCGCTGCTACAACGGCAAAATCTTCCTCAGCCGTGAACACTCCGAACGGCTGCACTTCTCGGCCGGCGAGTTGGATTTCCAGATCCCCTACACCGTGGACGAAATTGAGGCCGCCAAGGCAGAGGTCATCACCGCCAACGGCCTGTCAGATGCCTACGTGCGCGCCGTCGCGTGGCGCGGGGCCGGTGAAGACATGGGCGTCGCGTCCCAGCGCAACCCTGTCCACCTCGCCATCGCCGCGTGGGAATGGGGCAACTACTACGGCGACGCCAAATTCAAGGGCGCAAAAATCGACATCGCCAAATGGAAACGCCCCAGCCCCGAAACGATCCCCGTGCACGCCAAAGCGGCTGGCCTTTACATGATCTGCACCACGTCCAAACACGCCGCCGAAGCCAAAGGCTGCTCGGACGCGCTGTTCATGGACTACCGCGGCTATGTGGCCGAATGCACGGGTGCCAACATCTTCTTCGTGAAAGACGGCGAAGTGCACACGCCAAAGGCTGACGTCTTCCTAAACGGCCTCACCCGTCAGACGGTCATCAAGCGCCTCGAGCAACAACAGATCAAGGTCAACGAACGGGTGATCATGCCCGAAGAACTCGAAGGGTTCGAACAGTGCTGGCTCACCGGCACCGCCGCCGAAGTCACCCCAGTCGGCCAGATCGGCGACTATACCTTCGACGTAGGCCCCCTCTGCCGCGGCATCGCCGAGGATTACGAAAAACTGGTCCGCGCCTGACAAAGGGGGTTGGGGGCTCTGCCCCCCGCCCTAAAGGGCTCCCCCCGGAGTTTTCGGGTCAGAAGAATTAAGGACGCGGCACCCAACCAGGTGCCGCGTTTTCTTTTGGGCAATGAGGGCACGTAGGGTAGGCACGCTCGTCGATAGACGGCGGGGCCAGCTGCGTTACTGCAACCCCTTCGCCTTGACCTTCCGGCGCGCGGTCGCGTCCTGCCCAAGGGCGCGTTCACGCAAAACAATGATGATGCCTGCAGTGATTACGAACGCAGACCCCACCAATGTCTGCACCGTTGGCACCTCACTGAACCAGACCCAACCGATCAGCACCGACCACAGCATCGACACATAGGTAAAGGGTGCCAGCACGCCCGCCTCGGCGAACCGGTAACTCGCTGTCAGCAAAATCTGCCCCAAACCGCCGACAACGCCCGCGCCGATCAGGAACATCCATGCCCATGGATCCGGCCAGACCCAGCCAAAGGGAATCGTCAAAAGCGACAACACGGTTGCCGTGGTCGAGAACCAGAACACGATCGCTGTCGTGCTCTCCTGACCTGCCATACCTTTCACAAACACCTGCGCCAGCGCCGCCAGACACGCGGACCCTAAAGTCAGCGCAACGCCCAGCGCCTCCGTTGTCCCCAATCCGAACGACAACCGCGGCGCGATGATGATGACGACGCCAACAAAGCCCAAAAGGACCGCGCCAATCCGGAACAGCCGAAACCGCTCCCCAAGGATCAACGCCGCCAACACAACCATCACAATCGGGGTAACAAACCGGATCGCCGTCACATCCGGCAGTGGCAGATAGCTTAGCCCTGCGAACCCGAGCCCCATGGCACAGGACCCGACAATCCCCCGCACCGCGTGGTTGCGGACCGATTTTGTCGCAATGCCGGCCCGAATACCCTCATGCGACACAAGCCAGATCAGGATGATTGGCAGCGCCATGACCGAACGGAAGAACATCGCCTGCCCCGCTGGGACCGCTGCCGCCTTGATAAAGGCCTGCATGAAGGTGAACACGGTAATCGCGGACAGCATCAAGAAGATGCCGCGGGCAAAGTTAGGGGACGGGGCGGAAGGGGTCAGGGCCATGCCCCATGCCTACGCCTGAAATCTACTGTGCGCCACCCACCGGTGTGATCCGCAAAATCTCCGCACCGGGCGCATCGCGCAAAACCAGAATGTCGCCGTTGTCCAGAACCTCTACATCGCGCACCCGCCCGATGTCTGGCAACAACCGCTCTTCCCCAATGACGCGGCCACCTTCCAGCTTAAGGCGCATCACCCCACCGGGGTTCAGGGACGAGATAAACAAGTCCCCCCGCCACGGCGCAAAGGATGCGTCCGCAGGATAAGCCCCCATGCCACCAGGCGCGATCACTGGATCCCAGTAGTAGACCGGCTGTTCATACCCATCTGCCACCGCGATGCCATTCCCCACATCCGTCCCGCTGTAATTGATCCCATAGGAAATAACTGGCCAGCCATAGTTGAGGCCCTGTTGCGGCCGGTTCAACTCATCCCCGCCACGGGGGCCATGTTCGACGGTCCACAGGGCGCCAGCCCGCAGCACTGCGCCTTGGATATTTCGATGCCCTGTCGACCAGACAGACACTGTTCCGGCGTCATCGACCCAAATCACCTTGCCAATCGTGTTGTCCCCCTGCGCCAGATCGGGGCTGCCGCGATCCCCACTGGTGATCCAGACGCCCCCCTCATCCGGCAGGATCCGGCTACCGAAGTGCTGACCGGAATTCACCGGAGGATCTTGGACAAAGATGTCCTCCACTTCGCTCAGAGTATTGCCCATCAAGACACCGCGCGTGGCTGCCAAAGCGGTCCGGCGACCGACAGGCTTGGAATAGGTCAGATAGACGTATCCCGTCCGGTCAAAGTCGGGCCCGACAGCCACGTCCAACAGCCCCCCTTGCCGGATCGCTTCAACCTCCGGCAGCCCGCCCACGCCACTGACGGCGCCCTCCGGCGAGATCCGCAACAACCGGCCGCCGCGTTCGGTCACCAGAAACCCTCCATCCGGTAAGGCGGCAATCCCCCATGGGAAATCAAAACCGCGGGCAAAGGTCGTGACGCTGATTTCGCTGTCCGGTAACTGAGGCGCACGGGTCTGGTTCTCGAAAACAGGTTCAAAACCGGCGTTACGGGATCCCTGCTCCACCTGTGCCATCGCAAGGCCCGGAACCAGAATGATCAAATATCGCCACATCGCAAACCTCCTATAATCGTGCCACCGCCCATCGCGCCGCGTCTGCAACTTCGGGTGCGGCATCCTCGACCAACCCAGCCGCGACGTCACGCAGCGACCCGTCCCCCGAATTTCCGATCGCATATAGAACATTGCGCACGAACCGGTCCCGCCCGATCCGCTTGATGGGGCTACCGGAAAACATGGCCCGAAACTTCGCGTCGTCCAGCACTGCCAGTTCACGAAGCGGTGGGGCCAGCAGATCCTCGCGTGCGGCGTATCGAACCTCCCGCGCCTCTACGGCAAACTTGTTCCACGGACACACCGCCAGACAATCATCACAGCCATAAATCCGGTTGCCCATCTTGGCCCGCAACTCTTCCGGCACAGACCCCTTATGCTCGATCGTCAAATAAGAAATGCACCGCCGCGCATCGAGCTGAAACGGAGCCGGAAACGCATCTGTGGGGCAAATATCCAAACAGGCCGTACAACGCCCGCACCGCTCTTCCCCCGCTGCGTCCGGCTCCAATTCAGCGGTCGTGAAAATCGCTCCCAGAAAGAACCAGTTGCCCAGATCACGGCTCAGCAAATTGGTATGCTTGCCCTGCCAGCCCAACCCCGCCGCAGCGGCCAAAGGCTTCTCCATCACAGGCGCCGTATCCACAAAGACCTTGATCTCACACCCCGCCTGATCGACCAGCCAGCGTCCCACACGTTTGAGCCGTTTCTTGACCAGATCGTGGTAGTCACGGTTCTGCGCGTAAACTGAAATCGCCGCGCGGTCCCGTTGCTCCAAGACCTCCAGCGGATCGTGGTCAGGCGTGTAAGGCTCCGCCAACATCACGACCGAACGCACCTCAGGCCAAAGCGCCAACGGATCCCCCCGCCACGCCATCCGCTCCGCCATCCAGCCCATCTGCCCATGGCGTCCCTCCGCCACGAACCGCGATAACCGTTCGGACAGTTCCGGCACCGCATCAGGGCGGCAGACCCCGAACCCAGCAAAGCCCTCATCGAAGGCCTTCGCACGCAACGATGCCTTCATGCCAACACCGTCTTTGGTTTCAAAATACTCTCGGGGGTCCGGGGGCAAAGCCCCCGGCGGATCGGATTGGCGCAGCCAATTCGAACCAAATCAGAAATCCAGATCGGCATAATGGGCGGGCTGTGGAAAGCCCGGGATCTGGTCCGCAAGAATGGACCGGAACGCGGGCCGCGACTTGATCTTGGCGTACCAATCCTTGACCACCTCTGACCGGTTCCAATCCACGTCCGACACATAGTCCAGACAGGACAAATGCGCCGCAGCGGCAAAGTCGGCCAAGGTCATCTCATTGCCAGCCAACCAGCGCCGCTGGTCCAGCAACCACGCCATATAGTCCAGATGATACTTGATCGCCTTGGCGCCCGCCTTGACGTTGGCACTGTCCGGATAGCCCGTGCCCATGACCTTGC
>JAHDFG010000198.1 GCA_020628265.1 Pseudooctadecabacter sp.
CCGGTGATCCCCATGCTGAAGATCACCGACCGCGGCATGGTCGATGTCTCCAAGTTCGAAATCATCAGCTAGGGCAGGGGGTTAAAGCCCGTTTACCGGCACCTTCAGCATCGGGTTGCCGTTGTCATCCTTGGGGATATGCCCCGCCCGCATGTTCACCTGCAGCGACGGAATAATCAGTTTGGGCACGGCGAGTTGCTTGTCCCGTTCGGTGCGGAACGCGATGAACTCCTCGCGGGTCTTGCCACCGCCCACATGGATATTGGCCGCCCGTTGTTCCGCCACCGTGGTCTCCCATGCAATCGCACGTCCACCGGGGCCGTAGTCGTGACACATGAACAGGCGCATCTCGTCCGGCAGGGCCAGCACTTTCTGGATGCTGTCATACAACTGTCCTGCATCTCCGCCCGGGAAATCGGCACGGGCCGACCCGCCGTCCGGCATGAACAGGGTGTCGCCCACGAAGGCCGCGTCGCCCATGACGTGCACCATGCAGGCCGGCGTATGGCCCGGCGTGGCGATGGCAAAACACGTCATCTCGCCGACCTGATAGGTATCGCCGTCCTCGAACAGGGCATCAAACTGGGACCCGTCCCGTTGGAACTCGGTGCCCTCGTTGAACACCTTCCCGAACGTGTCTTGCACTTCCATGATGCGGGCACCGACGCCGATCTTGCCGCCCAGATGGCTTTGCAAATAGGGGGCCGCACTGAGGTGATCCGCGTGGACATGGGTTTCGATGATCCAGTCGAGCGTCAGCCCGCGTTCCTTGATCCGCGCCATAAGCTGGTCCGCATGATCCGTAGTGATGCGCCCCGCCGCATAGTCGATGTCCATTACGCTGTCGACGATGGCGCAATGAGCGCTGGACGGATCCTTGATGATATAGGTGATCGTGTTCGTCGCTTCGTCAAAAAACCCTTCGACGTCAGGCGAAACATCCATGTTTACCGCATATGTCATGGGGTGGCCTCCTTCGCAGATGCAGAACGCTGTCCTGTGTACCAATATGATACCGGAACGCCTGTTCGTGAAGGGTGTGTTGGAAAGATTTGCGTTCTAAATCAGGGTTCCATCCGCCGCAAACGTAATATCTGCAGGAAGGGCATGGTCCAGCACGGTCTGGGCGTTGGGCAAATCGTTGCTGGTGGCACGGCGCGTGGCGGCTGCGCTGCTCAGCCCGTGACCCAGCCATCGTTGGATCAGACGCGCCCGCAGTTCCGGCATGGGCACGTCCAGCCGGACTTTCAAGGTCCACAGCGGGGCGAGGTTGAACCACGGGGCTGCGTCAAACAGCAGGTAATTGCCTTCGACAACAATGACTTCCGCCTCGGCAGGAACGATCGAGGCTCCGGCCACTGCCAGATCGCGGCTCCGGTCAAAGAGGGGCACTGCCACGTCGGCCCGTTCCTTCAGGCGTCTGACGAGATGCACAAAGCCCGAACCGTCAAAAGTATGCGGCGCGCCCTTGCGGGGGAGATCACCTCGTGCTTCCAGCACGGCGTTGTCCAGATGGAAGCCGTCTTGCGGCACCACGGCCGTCAGGCATTTTTGCGCATTAAGGCGCCGCGCCAGTTCCTCGGCCAACGTTGTTTTGCCGCTGGCGGGTGGCCCGGCGATTGCCACAATGACACGGCCGGGTTGTTCCCGCAGGGCGTGGATGCGTTCGGCAAGGATGTTGATTTGCGGGGTAATGTCGATCACGTGCTCGATCCCTTTTTCTATACTAAGACCCAATGCCATTGGCCCCGCAAGAGGCGATCACTCAGGCGGCAGCTTCCGGCTCGCATCCTTGAGGGCAAAGGGCTTCATCGCGTCCCCGTGCTCGTTAAGGAAACGGCGAACGCGCGGGGCGTCGTGGCGCCCCAGTTCGCGTAGCCACCAAGAGACCGATTTCTGGATAAACCATTGCGGATCATGCACGTAAGCCGCAGCCCAGCCCAGAATACGTTCGCGGGCTTCAAGCTCGTGCGGTTTGGGGTGGTTCTGCTTGGTCCATGGCAGGGTCATCACCAAAGCAGCCCGTTTCGTCCACATATGGTCCGACGTTGTCCATGTTTCGACCTCGTCCAGCCGCGACGGGTCCGCGACCAGGCGGCGTGATCCTGCGCCGCTTGCATGGTCCGCAATCGCCCATGCATCAAAGGTGGGCACCCAAGAGGCGATCAGCCGCCAGACGTCGTCATCCGGTCGGATGCGTGCCTGTACGAGCAGCTTGGCGGCGGCCACACGCGCCTCGTGGACATCTGTGTCCCACAGGCCTGCCGCCAGCGCGATACGGTCTTCGAGCGACAGGGCCGCGCGCCACTTTGCACAGCAGTCGTAGATGGCTGGAACCCGCACGCCCAAATAGCGCCGGTCTGCCTTGTGATAAGCCGCCATGCCGGCGGCGTCGTCGGGGTCGCCTAAGGCCTCCAGTTCGGCAAGGGCCGCTTCGGGCGTCATTCCACCGTGACCGATTTGGCCAGATTACGCGGTTGGTCCACATCCGTGCCTTTGGCGACCGCTGTGTGGTAGGCCAGAAGCTGGGCAGGGATCGCATAGAGGATCGGCGCGACGAAGGGGTCAACTTCCGGCATCAGGATGGTCTCCCAGACCCCATCGCCTGCCTCTTTCGCGCCTTGTGCGTCGGTGATCAAAAGGACCTTGCCGCCGCGAGCCATGACCTCTTGCATGTTGGAAATCGTCTTGTCGAACAGGCTGTCGCGTGGGGCCATCACGATCACGGGCACGTGTTTATCTACCAGTGCGATGGGGCCGTGCTTCAGTTCACCTGATGCATAAGCTTCGGCGTGTATGTAGCTGATTTCTTTCAGCTTCAACGCGCCTTCATGGGCAAGCGCATACATCGGCCCACGGCCCAGAAACAGAATGTCCCGCGCCTCTGCCAGTTTGCGCGACACCTTCTTTGTGCGGCCATCAAGGTTCAGGGCCTGGTTCATCAGACCCGGTACGGTCTTGATTTTCTCGAGGGCCTCGGCGGCCACTTCTGCCGTCATATGGCCACGGTCGACTGCGGCCTTCACGGCGAGGATCGCGAGCACAGTCAGCTGGCAGGTGAATGCCTTGGTGGAGGCTACGCCGATTTCGCGGCCTGCAAGGATCGGCAGCGGCAGATCGCTTTCCCGCGCGATGGAGCTTTCGGGGACGTTGACGACCGAGATGATCTTGTCCGCCTTGCCCTCGCAATAGCGTAGCGCGGCGAGGGTATCGGCTGTCTCGCCGGATTGGCTGACAAAGAGGGCGGCGGTGCCCTTGCTGATCGGCGGTTCGCGATACCGGAATTCGGATGCCACATCGATATCGACGGGCAGACGTGCGATCTGTTCGAACCAGTACTTTGCCGTCAGGCAGGCATAAAACGCCGTGCCACAGGCGACCATCGTTAGCCGGTCGATGGAGGCGAAATCCAGACCCGGATCGGGCAATTCCACTGTTCCGTTCTTGATGTAGTAGTTCAGCGCGTTCGACAGCACGCTGGGCTGTTCCGCGATTTCCTTGGACATGAAGTG
The DNA here is from genome assembly GCA_020628265.1 of Pseudooctadecabacter sp. Taxonomy (GTDB): domain Bacteria; phylum Pseudomonadota; class Alphaproteobacteria; order Rhodobacterales; family Rhodobacteraceae; genus Octadecabacter. Next base: position 3,513 of record JAHDFG010000198.1, read on the forward strand.
CTTGTGACCGTCCTTGTCGACACTGGCCGTGTCGATCTGGATGGTGCGCTTTTCACGGTTCGCGATACGGCCCTCGGCATCGCGGATTTCCAGACTGTCCCGCGTCAGAACGGCCCAATCGCCCTCGTCCAGATAGGTGATCTGGTCGGTCATGGGGGCCAGCGCAATTGCATCGGAGCCGACGAACATCTCACCGGTGCCGTGACCGATGGCGAGCGGCGATCCCTTCCGGGCCGCGACCATCAGGTCTTCTTCGCCCTCAAACAGGAAACAGAGGGCGTAAGCGCCCTCAAGCTGTGCAATCGTCTGTTCGGCCGCATCACGGGGCGACAGACCCTCGTCCAGCAGGCTTTGCGCCAGAAGGGCCACGGTTTCCGTGTCCGTATCTGTCTCGTAAGCCACTCCCTTGGCGGCAAGGCTTTCGCGGAGTTCGCGGAAATTCTCGATGATCCCGTTGTGAACGACCGCAACGCGGGCGGTCTTGTGGGGGTGGGCGTTTTTGACGTTGGGTTCGCCATGGGTGGCCCAGCGGGTGTGGCCGATGCCCGATTTTCCTGCCAGCGGGTCATGCACCAGCAAATCCTGCAGGTTGACCAGTTTGCCCACCGCACGCCGGCGGTCCAACGTGCCGCCATTGACCGTCGCGATACCGGCGCTGTCATAGCCGCGATATTCCAGCCGTTTCAGCGCCTCGACCAAGATCGGGGCCGCCTCATGTTTGCCAAGGACACCTACAATTCCACACATTTTTAGCTCTCCTTGGCCTTCGCAGCCTTCTTCGCCTTTAACTTTTCAAACATCCGTCGGGCAAATCCCGATTTGTTGTCCTGACGGGCGCGACCCACGGCCATATCGCCCTCGGGCACATCGCGGGTGACGACTGTGCCGGTCGCTGTCATGCTTTC
>JAHDFG010000199.1:0-1130 GCA_020628265.1 Pseudooctadecabacter sp.
ATGCGGTAGACGTTGTTTTCGGGCTGCTGTTCGGTCAGGCCAAGTGAATTGACCTGCACGCCATAACGGAAACGGCGGAATTTCGGGTTCTCGACGCCGTAGCGGTCCTGACAAATCTCATCCCACAGCTCGACGAAGGCACGCATCTTGCACATCTCGGTCACGAACCGGATGCCTGCATTCACGAAGAACGAAATGCGCCCGACCATGGCGGGGAAATGTTCGGCTGGCACTTTGCCTTGCAGATCATCCAGCACGGCAATCGCTGTGGCGAGGGCGAACGCCAGCTCCTCCTCCGGCGTCGCCCCCGCTTCCTGCAGGTGATAGGAACACACATTCATCGGGTTCCATTTCGGCAGGTGTTCGCGTGTGTAGGCCGCGACGTCGGTGATCATGCGCAACGAAGGCTCAGGTGGGCAGATGTAGGTGCCGCGGCTCAGATACTCTTTGATGATGTCGTTCTGAACGGTGCCTTGCAAGGCCGACACGTCAGCGCCCTGTTCCTCGGCGACGGCAATATAGAGGGCCAAAAGCCACGGGGCTGTCGCGTTGATCGTCATGGAGGTGTTCATCTGCTCAAGCGGGATGTCGTTGAACAAAGCGCGCATATCGCCAAGGTGGCAGACCGGAACGCCGACCTTGCCCACTTCGCCCCGTGCCAGCACGTGGTCGCTGTCATATCCCGTTTGGGTCGGTAGATCGAAGGCGACAGACAGTCCCGTTTGACCCTTGGCGAGGTTACCACGATAAAGCGCGTTGGAGGCTTTGGCGGTCGAGTGCCCGGCGTAGGTTCTGAAAAGCCAGGGGCGGTCTTTCTGCGTCTGCGACATAGCGGGCCTCGTGAATCAGGTTGCGCAATTTTATTACTCAACGGATGGGATATCGGAAAGATAATGGCTTTGTCAACGCGCTGCACTGCGGCATGACCCCATTGCCGCTGCGTCGTATCCCTGCCACGGTCCGCATATGACAACGCCCGTCGCAATCCCCCTATGGCTGCTGATCCTGATCCTGCTGTTCGCGGCCGTGACCTTTGCGTCCCACTTTCTGTTTCCATCTGTGCGCTGGTTCTTTCGCAGGCGGGCCGAGCGGGTCGTCAACCGCCTGAACGAACGGCTGCAAAAACCGAT
>JAHDFG010000199.1:1230-4410 GCA_020628265.1 Pseudooctadecabacter sp.
GTGCCTCTTGTCGCACGTGCCCTGCTCTCCGGTGCTGAGACCGAGGCAGACGTGGTGATCCGCCTGAACGATGCGCTGGACCAACTGCCGAACGGATTGCGCAAGCCGCAGCGGGACACGTCCCAATTGGCGGCAGACGGGCTTTCGATCTTGCGGCGTCGGGGGGTCGTGACGGGGGAAGAGCGTCTTCAGGTGCCTGAAAGGGAACGCGCAGTGTTGGCCTATTATGCCAACACAATCCGTCATCATTTCGGGGAAAAGTCCGGTTAACCCGACCTTGTCGTCCTTGCGTTCACGGGGGCGTGATGTGTAGCCTTGAACCTACATATTAGGAAAGGGGTAACATATGTCATTTCAGTTCAAATCTTTGGCCTTGGCGGCTGCTGCCGCAACCGCGCTGGCCGCGTGCCAACCAACCACCACAACTACGACCGTGGTTGCCGCGAACAAGAACGTCCTCATCGTGAATAACACCGGTCGGACGATCTGGCGGTTCTACGGCTCGCCGGTCAACGTCAGCTCTTGGGAAGAGGACATCTTGGGGTCGAGCGTTCTGGGCGCAGGTCAGTCTGTCAACATCGACTTCGATGACGGTCGCGCGATCTGCAACTACGACATGCGCGCTGAATTTCAGGACGGAACGGCCCTTGAGCGGCGCAATGTAAACGTCTGCCGCGTGGCATCTGTTTCGTTCCCATAACTACGCTGCGTTGCGGCGGACATAAAATTACAAAAATGTCCGCCGCAAGGTTGCAATATTACTCACTCAAGTCTAATTCTACCTCCAACGCGCCGATTCTGCGGCGCGGCGAATGGAGTTTTTAGACGGAGATGAGCGATATGGCCCTCGACACCCAGAAAAATGCCGCGACTGCGAACGCACCCGTAAAGGACCTCTATGAGATGGGGGAAATCCCGCCCATGGGTCACGTTCCGGCGCAAATGTATGCATGGACGATCCGCCGTGAGCGTCACGGCGAGCCGGACAAGGCATTTGAAGTTGAAGTGGTGGACACGCCCACGCTCGACAGCAATGAGGTTCTGGTCCTCGTGATGGCCGCGGGCGTCAACTATAACGGCGTTTGGGCAGGCCTCGGTCAGCCGATCAGCCCCTTTGACGGCCACGGCGCACCCTACCACATCGCCGGTTCCGATGCGTCTGGTATCGTTTGGGCCGTGGGCGACAAGGTGAAGCGTTGGAAGGTCGGTGACGAAGTCGTTGTTCACTGCAATCAGGACGATGGCGATGACGAGCACTGCAACGGTGGCGACCCGATGTTCTCCACCAGCCAGCGGATCTGGGGTTACGAGACGCCCGATGGGTCGTTCGCTCAGTTCACCAATGTTCAGGCACAGCAGCTGATGCCGCGTCCGCAACACCTGACGTGGGAAGAAAGCGCCTGCTACACGCTGACGCTGGCCACGGCCTACCGGATGCTGTTCGGCCATGAGCCTCATGACCTGAAGCCCGGTCAGAACGTTCTGGTCTGGGGGGCCTCTGGCGGCCTTGGCTCCTACGCGATCCAGTTGATCAACACGGCCGGTGCCAACGCGATTGGTGTGATCTCGGATGAGGACAAGCGCGACTTTGTCATGGGCCTGGGCGCCAAGGGCGTCATCAACCGCAAGGACTTCAACTGCTGGGGCCAGCTGCCCACGGTGAACACGCCGGAATATAAGGAATGGTTCGCCGAGGCGCGCAAGTTCGGCAAGGCGATCTGGGACATCACCGGCAAGGGCAACAACGTCGACATGGTGTTCGAACACCCTGGTGAAAGCACGTTCCCCGTCTCCACGCTGGTCTGCAAGAAGGGCGGCATGGTCGTGATCTGTGCGGGCACCACCGGTTTCAACTGCACCTTCGACGTCCGCTACATGTGGATGCACCAGAAGCGTCTGCAGGGCAGCCACTTTGCCCACCTCAAGCAGGCGTCCGCGGCCAACAACCTTATGGTCGAGCGCCGTCTGGATCCTTGCATGTCCGAGGTCTTCCCATGGGACGAACTGCCCGAGGCGCACATGAAGATGCTGCGCAACGAGCATAAGCCGGGCAACATGGCTGTTCTGGTGCAATCGCCTAAAACCGGCCTGCGCACCCTGGAAGATGCGGTTGCCGCCAAGGGCTGATTTTATCATCACTGACCGATTGGGCCGCCTGTTGCATTCCAGGCGGCCCTTTTGTTTTTCGGTACTTAGCGATTCGCAGCCCCCCCATAAATGGCGGGGTGAATTCGGCGGGTAGGTGGCACGGCGAATCTGTGGAACAGTGCTGGTGTCACCACTCACTTGCTTTTCTTGGGAAAAATCCGGCCGTGTGCTGGGAACGCCCGCAAATCCTTCGTTTGTTAACCTTTCGTTAACCCCTCAAACAGAGAGTCAATCATGGGACAGAAATGGATCATCGACGTTATCGCCGACTTGCGCGCATTTGCTGACCAGAACGGGTTGCCACTGCTGGCGCATCAGCTGGACGTGACCTCGACCGTGGCGCAGGCCGAAATTGCGACGATGCTTGAGGGGGCGCCGCGTGCGGCGAACGCGAATGCAAGGCAATCTCAGCCAGAGTTTGGCGATACTCGAACAGGCCACGGAACTTAGCGGCCTTCAAACATGTACTGAATCTCTCCGCGACCACTACAAGGTTGCGCATCTTGGATATCACTGGGTCTCTGCCGATGGTGAGCAATACGGCTGTGGAACGTATTCCCCTGCGTGGATCGCGCAATACGTCCAGAACGATTACGTCCGGATCGACCCCGTCATCATCGGCTGTTTCCAGCGGTTTCACCCCGTTGACTGGAAAGAGCTTGATTGGTCCAGCAAAGCGGCCATCGCCTTTCGGGCGGAGGCCATTGCCGCGGGTGTCGGCAATCAGGGCTATTCGATCCCCATTCGCGGCCCCCGTGGTCAGTTCGCGCTGTTTTCCCTGTCCCACAACGCGACGGATGCGGAATGGGCCGACTTCACCGAAAAGCACCGTCGTGATCTGATCCTGTGCGCGCATTCGTTCAATCAAAAGGCACTTGAGATCGAAGGGCGGCGCATGCCCGAACCGGTCAAACCCCTGTCAGGGCGCGAGGTCGATGCACTGACCTATCTGGCCATGGGGTATTCCCGTGGTCAGGTCGCGCAGACCCTTTCGATCTCGGAACATACATTGCGGGCCTACGTGGAAAGCGC
>JAHDFG010000200.1 GCA_020628265.1 Pseudooctadecabacter sp.
CGGCCAACATTCACGGGCTGCACGACAGCACCAATATCAGCCGCATCCAGCATTACACGATGACGCTCTATAATGAGCTGGAGGCCGAGACGGGCCAATCCTGCGGGGTGTTCCAGCCGGGGTCGCTGTATCTGGCCCAAACGGAGGAGCGGGAACACCAGTTGCGGCTTCAGGCCGCCAAGGCCAAGTTTTACGGGATGAACTTCCATGAGGTCAGCCGAGCGGAGGCCGAGGCCCTGCACCCGTTGGTTAACTACGATGGCATCCGCTGCATCATGTTCGAACCCGATGGCGGTAATGTGGACCCCTCGGGCGTGACCAATGCCTATGCGGTGGGCGCAAGACAGCGCGGGGCCGAGATTGTCCGATTTTGCCCTGTGACGGCGACAGTACAACAGCCCGATGGATCATGGATCGTTGAAACACCCAAGGGCAACATGCGTACCGAATGGGTCATCAATGCCGCAGGTCTTTGGGGGCGTGAGGTCGCGAAACTCGCTGGGATCGAACTGCCACTACTGCCCACCGAGCATCAGTATTTCGTGACGGAAACTATCGCTGAGATTGCCGCGATGGACCGACGGTTGCCGTCTGTCGCGGACCGTGACGGCGAGTACTACCTTCGCCAAGAGGGGCAGGGCCTGCTGGTCGGTGCCTATGAAAAGGACGTGCGGTTCTGGGCCGAGGATGGCACCCCGCAGGGCTTCGGGCATGAGTTGTTTGCCGATGATCTGGAGCGGATCGAAGAGAACATGATGCGCGCGATTGATCGCGTGCCCGCCGTGGGCGAGGCGGGGATCAAACGGGTGATCAATGGCCCGATGATCTGGTCACCGGACAGCAACGTGCTGTTTGGCCCACACCCCGACTTGCAGAACTACTTTTGCTGCAACGGGATCATCCCGGGCTTCAGTCAGTCCGGCGGCATGGGGCTGATGGCGGCGGAGTGGATCACGAAAGGCGAATCCACTTACGACATGTTTGCATGGGATGTCGCAAGATTTGGTAAATGGGCCGACGCGGCCTTCACCAAGGCGCGGGTGGGCGATCAATACGCCAACCGGTTCAAGATCCATTTTCCAGGTGAAGAACGCGAGGCAGGGCGGCCTGTACGGGTGCGTCCCATCTATGAAATGCAAAAGGACATGGGGGCAGTCTTCGGTCTGAACTACGGCTGGGAACATGCCGCGTATTTCGATGCGGATGTGCCGGACAGTGCCGGTTTCACCCGTCAGCCGTGGTTTGACAGCGTTGGACGCGAGGCAAAGATGTTGCGCCGAGCCGTTGGTGTCATTGATATTTCCAACTTCGCCAAATACGTCTGCAAGGGTGCGGGGGCTGAGGATTGGCTGAACGCTGTCTTCGCAAACCGAATGCCGACAACCGTGGGCCGGTCTTGTCTGACACCGCTCATTGGGGTGAATGGCGGAATTGCGGGGGACTTCACCGTGACCCGCATTGCCGAGGATGAGTTCTGGGTCATCGGGTCAGGGATGGCCGAACGGTATCACCAACGGTTCTGGGCCATGGTGCCGTTGCCTGAGGGCACCACATTTGAAAGCCGGACAGACGCGTGGTGCGGGTTCAACATCGCTGGACCTTTGTCCCGTAAGGCTTTGCAAACGCTTACGAATACGTCACTGGCGTCAGATGACTATAAGTTCATGCGCTCGGCTTGGTTGGACATCTCGGGCGTGCGGTGTCTGGCGTTGCGGGTGTCTTTTACCGGTGATCTGGGTTGGGAAATCCATTGCGAGGAACAGCATCAAGAGGCGGTCTATAAGGCGCTGTTGTCGGCGGCCGAAACGGAAGGCGGCGGGCCCGTGGGCAGCCGCGCGTTGATGTCGCTGCGGGTGGAAAAAGGCTATGGCAGCTGGGGGCGGGAGTATTCGGCTGAGTACTGGCCGCAAGAGGTGGGGCTTGATCGCCTGATCAAGCTCGAAAAGGATTTCCTGCATAAAGACAGTTACTTGAGCGTCAAAGATAATGTGCCGCGTGAAGTATTGTCGTTGATCCACGTGCTGGATATCGACACCGCGGATGCGACCGGCGGCGAGCCAATATTCCTGCCGGATGGCACGCCCGTGGGACGCGTGACTTCAGGGACCTACGGCTATTCCGTCGATATGAGCCTTGCGCTTGGATACCTCAAAGACACCCCCGCTGGCACAGAGGTGGATGTGATGATCCTTGGGAAACCCCACCGTGGTGTGGTGCTGGCTGACCCGCCATTTGACCCCGAAGGCCTGCGCCTACGGGGCTAAATTTCACCTGCTGGCAAGCGTATGGTTTGCGTATGGCTCGCGTATGGCAGCGGAGCCACCCTTTACGGGATGATCCGCGTGTATTTCGTGCCTTCGATCGTTGCACCTGCACGGAAACCGGCCTGCGCGAAGACCACGGCGATCACGGGGGAGAGGGACGTCGTCGTCTCGGCCCGCAATGTCTCGCCTGTGTCGTTCAGCGCGTATTCGATGTCTGCACCGGCAGCCCAGCCATTTGCTCGGCGGAAGTCGACCAGCGCCTCTTGCGTCATGAAGAACAGAACGCTGGAAAACTGCTGAGCGCCGATCTGCAATCCCGCGCTGCCAGCGGCGGCGGAATAGTAATCGACCGTGGTGTCACCGATGCGCAAAGCACCGCGTCCGTAGGAGCCGCCCAGACCGAAACCGGCCTCGGTCACGACGGGCATCACCAACATCCCGCTGGCCTTGGAGGCCAGATCACGGGTTCCGGGGTAGGTGTTGTACATGAAGTTCAGGGTTGTATCGACGCGGGCATCAATGGTTGCGGCCCCGTTGCCGCCGATGCCATTGCCACATGCCGAAAGGGTCGTCAGGGCCAGCGCAGATAGCGCAAAGCCACGTCTGTTAAGATGGGTCATAACTGCCTCGTGCCTATAGGATCGGGGTTTGTCCCCGTTATGGGCGATAGACTAGGCGAGTATTGGCCGTTTGTCAGCCGTTTTGACGGGCTGGGCAGGAATTAGCCGTTCAACTCTTCCACCAGCGCGATGAGATTGCCACAGGTGTCGTCGAAGATCGCCATTTTGACGCCGCCCATTTCGGCGACAGGGCCAGTGAAGGTCACGCCGAGGTCTGTCATGCGGGCGAAGTGGCCATCGAGGTCTCTGACATCGAGTTGGGTGAAGGGGATACCATCCGCGAACAGCGCGGACTTAAGCGCGGCCATGGCGGGATATTTGGCATTGGGTTCCAGCAGCAGCTGCGCGCCGTCTGGTTCGGTGGGCGGCACAAGTGTTAGCCAGCGCGCACCGCCGCCCATGTCGATGTCATGTTTGACGGTGAACCCCACTTTATCGCGATAGAACGCTAGGGCCGCGTCCTGATCATCGACGGAAATCGAGGTGAGGTTCACACGGATGGTCATCCGTTCAGCACTTTGGCTGCGGCAGGGGCGAAGTACGTCAGGATTCCATCACAGCCCGCCCGTTTAAAGCAAATCAGCGATTCCAGCATGACCTTTTCGCCATCCAGCCAGCCGTTCTGGGCTGCGGCCTGCATCATCGCGTATTCGCCGGACACCTGATAGGCGAAGGTTGGCACGCCGAATTCGCGCTTCACCCGTCCGACGATGTCCAGATAGGGCATGCCGGGTTTCACCATGATCATGTCCGCGCCTTCGGAGAGGTCCCGTTCGACCAGCCGCATGGCCTCGTCCGAATTGGCGACGTCCATTTGGTAGGTGTTCTTGTCCCCCGTCAGCGCCGAGGACGCGCCGACCGCGTCGCGGAACGGGCCATAGAAGGCGGAGGCGTATTTCGCGGTGTAGCTGAGGATCGTGACATGGCTGTGGCCTGCGTTTTCGAGTGCGGTCCTGATGGCGCCAATGCGGCCGTCCATCATATCGGAGGGGCCGAGGATATCCGCGCCACATTCGGCCTGCGTCAGCGCCATTTTCACCAAAGCCTCAACAGTGCGGTCGTTCACGATCTCGCCGTTCTCAACAAAGCCGTCGTGGCCGTTGATGTTGTAAGGGTCCAGTGCGATGTCGGTCATCACCGCGATTTCAGGGCAGGCGTCTTTGATCGCCTTGATCGCTTGGTTAGCGATGTTGTCCGGCGACCACGCCAGCGCGCAATCTTCGGTCCGTGCGTCCATGCCCGTGTAAGGGAAGATGCAGATAGCGGGGATGCCAAGGCCCCAAGCCTCTTTCGCAGCCGCGCCTACGCGGTCTACGGTCGTGCGGGACACACCGGGCATGGAGGCCACGGGTTCGGTCGCGTCTTTGCCTTCCATCACGAACACGGGCCAGATGAAGTCCGCCGGGCTCAGGCTGCTTTCGCGGACCATGGCGCGCAGGGCCGGAGTGCGGCGCAGACGGCGCAGGCGGGTGTTTGGGAAGGGGGGCATGGTCATAAATCGGGCCTTTCAAG
>JAHDFG010000201.1:0-1439 GCA_020628265.1 Pseudooctadecabacter sp.
CTGATCGCGTAGCATGTCGGCCAGACGTTCCAGCATGTCGATGCGGATCGCGCGTTCGCCAGCGGCGCGGTAGCCGGACATCGCGTAGGTGCCAGGCTCAAGGCCCTGAACCGTCGGCACGGTCACCAGACCGGGCGGCGGCGCCTCGGGGAAATCCTGCAAGCCCTTGGACAGGCTCCACAAAACCAACCGCAGACGGGTCGGCGCGGGCTTCAGAAGCAGGGGCATGAAGATCGTAAACTGACCGAACCGCACGCCGTGCTTGCGCAGCGCACCACGGGCGTCCTGATCCAGTGCTTTGACGTCCTGCGCCACTTCGCCTCGCGGCAGAACACCAAACGCTTCAACCAGACGGAACGCGAACCCCTTCGCCAGACCGGTCAGTTCTTCATCACCGGAGAGTTTCAACATCGGCTCGAACGCGGTTGCGATCTTGCGGTCGATGAAATGCTGCAAGCGGCGCTGGACCTTCTCTGCAACCTCGACACCGGCCTCGCCATCGACAAACGCCTCAACCCGTGGCTTCAGCGGATCGTCGCCCTTCACCAGTTTCCCGACCGCATCGGTACCCCACATCAGGCCCCCCTGCTCGGTGAAATCGATTTCCGTATCAGGGGCGTTGTAGAACCGGTCCGCCCGCAGCACGAACTGCGGGGCCAGCGCCTGCAGGCTCGCCGCACGCAACGTCTTGGCCTCATCTGCCGAGGCAGAGGCATCCTGACGGAACCGGAAACCTTCGATCTTTCCCACAAACTGCCCTTCGACAGTCACTTCACCTTTGTCGTTCACGTCGGCCACAAGGCCCTCCTTTTGGTTGAGCCGCCGAAGGAGCACGCTCGTCCGCCGGTCCACAAATCTTTGCGTCAGACGCTCATGCAGGGCGTCCGATAGACGATCTTCTACAGCCCGCGTGGCGTCGCGCCAATGGGTTTCGTCATCGACCCAGCCTTTGCGTTGCGCCACGTAAGTCCATGTGCGGATATAGGCCAACCGCTTGGACAGCGCGTCGATATCGCCATCGGTGCGGTCGATCCGGTTCACACGGCCAGCCAGCCAGTCGCTTGGCACACGGCCCGATTGGTGCAGGAAGTTATAGATATCGGTCAGCAATTGCGCGTGTTCCGCATGGCTGATTCCGCGGAAGTCGGGGATGCGGCACACATCCCAAAGCAGCCGGACGGATGGTCCGTCGGTGGCCCGCGCAGCCACCTCTGCATCCTGACTGACCGCCTTAAGCGCTTGTAAATCATCACTTTCCCGCACGCGGGTCAGCCATGGATCGTCGGTGCGTTCTTCCAATGTCGCGATCAACCGCTGCACGGACCCGAATTGAAGCGCCGCGTTGCGCCATTGCAATTTTTTCACCGGCGCAAAGGTGTTCGATGTGATCGCCTCCACCACATCGTCATCCAGCGTCGGGGCCTCCCCCGTCACACCGA
>JAHDFG010000201.1:1539-4392 GCA_020628265.1 Pseudooctadecabacter sp.
GTGATCGCCTCCACCACATCGTCATCCAGCGTCGGGGCCTCCCCCGTCACACCGAACGTCCCCTTGTTCATATGGCGGCCAGCGCGGCCCGCGATCTGGGCCAACTCATTCGGCATCAAAGCTCGCATCTTGCGCCCGTCGAACTTGGTCAGGCTGGAAAAGGCCACGTGATCGATATCAAGGTTCAGCCCCATCCCGATGGCATCCGTCGCCACGAGATAGTCGACATCCCCGTTCTGATACATCTCCACCTGCGCGTTGCGGGTGCGCGGACTAAGTGCGCCCATAACCACCGCCGCACCGCCCTTCTGGCGGCGCAAAAGCTCTGCAATGGCATATACATTCTCAACAGAAAAGCCGACGATGGCCGACCGCGCAGGCATCCGGCTTATCTTTTTGGAACCTGAATACGTGAGCGTGCTGAACCGCTCCCGTTTGACGAAATCCGCCTCGGGAACCATCGACGCAATCGCACCCCACATGGTCTCTGCGCCCATGAACAACGTCTCGTGGGTGCCCCGCATCCGCAGCAGCCGGTCGGTGAAGACATGGCCCCGATCAGGGTCCGCACAAAGTTGGATCTCATCGACAGCGACAAAATCCGCGCCCATGCCCTCGGGCATCGCCTCAACCGTGCAGACCCAATAGGCCGCGCGCGGCGGCACGATCCGTTCTTCGCCCGTCACCAGCGCCACAACGCCGGGGCCACGCACCGCGACGATCCGGTCATAGACCTCCCGCGCCAGCAGCCGCAGCGGCAGGCCGATGACGCCCGTGCGATGGGACAGCATCCGCTCAATCGCGTAGTGTGTCTTGCCCGTATTGGTCGGGCCAAGAACGGCAGTAACCCGTCCAAGGGGCATCACGTAAATCCTTGAAAAACCTAGAGCGTCTCGCCCGTCATCTGTGTTTGCAGTCGCGCGATGACCTCGGCCACCTCCGGGTCATTGGGCATCAGCGCCTCGACCTGCTGCCAAACCTCAAGCGCATCATCGGGACGCTCCAACTCTTCGAGAATCACCGCCACGCCGATCATCGCGCCAAAATGGCGCGGCTCCAGCACCAGGGTTTCCCGCAGGTCATCAATCGCAGGGCCGTAAAGGCCAAGGTTGTAATAGGCGGTGGCCCGCCCATGATACCCTTCGGCAAAGGCAGGCGCGTGATCGACAAGGGCCGTGAAGTGCTCGACAGCGATTCCAAATTCGCCCGCCTCAAGGGCTTCTTCGCCCCGACGACGCAACAAATCCATGGCAGGAGAGCCGGATTTCCCGAACTCGGTGATGATCTGGCCTTCAATCCGCTCAACCTCTTGCGGTTCAGCCTGTTGCAGCCGTTCAAACAACAAGTCCAAACGGGAGTCCTGCGCCTGCAAAGGTGAGGAAATCCATACTCCAACCAGAAGTGCCGTAGCGATAGATTTGTGAAGGTGTTTCTTAATGCCCATAGTAAAGAGTGTAGCGCATCGTGCGCCCGATACCAGACCCCCGAACGGGGGATCACAGATAGGACATAGAACACCATGAGCGACGTAATCACAGAAGCCGTAGCCGCCCTGAACGAAAAGATGGACGGTGGCTTTGACGGCACTGCGAAATTCGACATCGAAGGCGAAGGCGCGATCATCATTGACGCTGACGGCGCCCGCGCAGGCGACGATGAGGCAGATGTGACCCTCTCCGCCACGGCCGAGACCTTCAAGGCGATCCTCGACGGCGAAGAAAACCCCACAGCCGCCTTCATGACCGGCAAGCTCAGCGTCGATGGCGACATGGGTATGGCCATGAAACTGGCAGGCGTGCTGGGCTAATGACGATGCAAGCGGCCCCCTACCACTCTGATGTTGCAGCAAACCCCGATGGCATTTGCCATTGGGTCGTGACCGTGGACGGGGTCCGCACTCGCATCGGCCATTGGCCGGTCAAGGACGCCAAAGGGACGGTTCTGATATTTCCGGGCCGTACCGAATATGTCGAAAAATACGGACGCACGGCCAAGGATCTGGCCGCGCGTGGCTTTGCCAGCGTCGCCATCGACTGGCGCGGGCAAGGCATCGCCGACCGGCTGTTGGAAAACCGCGCTGTCGGTCATGTCGATGTGTTCGAGGATTACCAACTCGACGTGAAGGCAATGCTGGATCACGTCAAAGAACTGGACCTGCCAAAGCCCTACTTCCTGCTGGGTCACTCCATGGGGGGCTGCATCGGCCTGCGGTCCATCTATGACGGTTTGCCTGTTGAGGGTGCGGCCTTCTCCGCGCCGATGTGGGGCATCAAGATGTCGCCCGCGCTGCGCCCGATCGCATGGGGCCTCAGCTCGGTCAGCAAGCCGTTGGGCTTTTCAGGCGTATTCGCGCCTGGCCAACAGGCAGAAACCTATGTGCTGCGCGCCACAGCCGAAGAAAACACGCTGACATCCGACGCCTCCGCGTTCGAGATGTTGCAAGCACAACTGAAGGCACACCCCGATCTGGCCTTGGGCGGCCCCAGCCTGCATTGGCTGAACGAATCTTTGCGGGAAATGCGCGCGCTGGCACAGATGCCCTCGCCTGACATGCCCTGCATCACGTTCCTCGGGACGGAAGAAGCAATCGTTGACCCCGCCCGCATCTACGACCGGATGTCGCGCTGGCCCGGTGGCGAACTGGTCGAACTCGACAAGGGCCGGCATGAGGTTCTGATGGAACTGCCCGCCATTCGCGACCGCGTTCTTGACGGGGCGACCGCCCTTTTCGAAAGCCAGCTGCGCGAAACCGCATAAGCGTCAGCCGATGTCGTGAATGCCTTCGGCGGCCGCAGCAGCGCCCTGCCGCATCCACGTGTGTTCAGACGCGACGACAAAGCCCGTCATCCCGTA
>JAHDFG010000202.1 GCA_020628265.1 Pseudooctadecabacter sp.
TTAGCTGGACTGCCCGATCGAGATGATCGTCACCGCGCGGCGGTTCTGGGCATAACAGCTTTCCTCGGAACACACCGCGATGGGCCGTTCCTTACCATAGGACACGGTGCGGATACGGTTGGCGGAGACGCCTTGGCTGATCAGGAACTCACGAACCGCATTGGCACGACGGGCCCCAAGCGCAAGGTTGTATTCCCGTGTGCCCTGTTCATCGGCATGGCCTTCAATCACAGCCAGATAGTCGGAATTGGTCTGCAACCAGCCGGCTTGCCCGCGCAGCGTGGCCTGACCTGCGGCGGTCAGGGTGGACTGGTCCACCTCGAACAACACGCGGTCGCCGATGGTCTGGCTGAAATACTGCGGGCTGGATGGATTGTTGGCCGGATCAAGGGCCGCTTGGTCAATGCCGACGCCGCCCGAACCGGCCGCGTTCAGATCAACCGCGTTGGCGTTGTCGAACCGGTCCGCGTTGGTACAGGCCCCAAGGGCCAATGTGCCGACGATCGCTGCCGCTTTCAAAAGATGTGTCATGGGTCTGTCCCGTTATTCTTGTGTGCTCGTTAGCGCGAACTTAACACGTGCAAATCGAATTGAGAATCGCAATTCAGTGATCAGGGTTGCAACGGCCCCCAGCTTGGGTCCGACCCGCCCTGCGGGGTTGCCACGCGGCGCAGGTTGCGGCCCGTGATATCGACCGAATACAGCGCCGATGTCCCGTCCGCCCCTTGGGTTTCACGGGCAAACATGATCACGCGGCCATTGGGCGCCCAAGTCGGCCCCTCGTCCAGAAACGACGACGTCAGCAAGCGTTCCTCGCTGCCATCGGTGCGCATCACGCCAATGTGGAACCGTCCGTCCTGCTGCTTGGTGAAGGCGATCAGATCACCACGCGGGGACCACACGGGCGTGCCATAACGCCCGTTTCCAAAGGAAATACGGCGCGGTTCGCCCCCGTTGGCGGACATGATGTAAAGCTGTTGGGTGCCGCTGCGGTCGCTTTCAAAGACGATCTGGCTGCCGTCAGGGCTAAAGCTTGGCGCGGTTTCAATCGCGGGCGTGTTAGTCAAACGGGTAAACTGACCCGTCGCCAGATCGGTGCGATAGATGTCGGTGTTGCCGCCATTGGTCAGGCTGTAGATCACCTGCCGCCCGTCGCGGCTGAACCGCGGGCTAAAGGCCATGTCGCCTTGCGCGGTCTGCAATTGCTGCCGCCCGACCGTTGCCACATCCAGCACATTGATGCGCGGAAATCCGCTTTCATAGCTGGTATAAAGCACGCGATCACCCGTTGGGCTGAACCGTGGGGCCAGCACAATGGCGCTGCTGTCGGTCAGATATTGGACGTTAGCCCCGTCGTAATCCATGATCGCAAGCCGCTTAGCGCGGTTGTCCTTGGGGCCGGTTTCAGCCACGAAGACCACGCGGCTGTCGAAATAGCCCGCCTCACCGGTGATCCGGCTGTAGACCACATCAGCGACCTTGTGCGCCATGCGCCGCCAGCCATCCGTGGTGCCCGCAAACTGCAGCCCCTCGCCCATCTCGGCCCCGCTGAAGACATCATACAGACGGAACTTTACCGTCACCTGCGACCCATTCACCGCCACGGCCCCTGTCACCAAAGCCTGCGCATTGATCGCCCGCCAATCGGCAAACGCCACCGGCGACCCGAACCCTGCGGGGGTCGAGATAAAGGCCGATGACGGGATTTGCCGGAAGAGGCCCGTTGACGTCAGATCCTCAGATACCACGCGACTGATGTCGGCGGCCATCTGCTCGGACCCGGCCACCTCGGCCTGAAAGGTCGGCAAGGCAAAGGGCAAGGCCTCAATCACGCCGTCACGAAGGGTGAGTTGCAGGGGTTCCTGCGCGGACACCGGCGGCACCGCTGCCGCGCCCAAACCAAAGGCCATCACTAGGGTCAAAATAGGTTTCATCATGGCGCGTATACTCATGTGTTTTTCCCTCTTTTCAACGGGGAGATTTTAAATCGGCGGATCACAGCGCTCTCATCGCTGCCTCATCGCCGTTGGATCAACAGTCAGTTCCACCCGCTGCCAAAGCTCGTACTGGTCACGCGGCAGGTCATAGCCCTCGCCCGTACAGCGGATCAGTGCACGGCGGGCGGTCTGGAAGGCCGCATCGGCATCGGAAGCAGTCCCGCCAGTAAAGCTGCCCAAACGGATGCTGTCGGTGACGGGGCGGCCGTCTGGGGTCATGTCAAAGGTCATCACGATGATCGTACTCTGTGCGCCTGTCGACAACGTGCCCGTGTTCCAGCAGTTCCCGATCTGGCGCAGGAAGCCGGATTTGTCGCCCTCGGACAGCTGCCCACCGGACAGGCCCGGCGTTGGGGTGGGCGTGGGCGTCGGTGTCTCGGCGGCACCTGCCTCCGCCAAAGCGGCGGCGACCGGATCAACAGCCTCCTCGCTCGGTGCCTCGGCCACAGCCGCAGGCCGCGAGGGGCGCGTTTGCGGGCGGGTCGAGATTTCCGGCGCGAAAGCAGGCTCTTCGGCCTCCGTCACGATCTGGTCGCTTGCTGCCTCCGGTGCCGTGGTCTCCTCGACTGGCTCTGCGGGGTCTTCAGCTGGGGTTTCTGCCTGTTCCGTCGCGGCCTCCGTCACCTCAGGGGCGATGGTGGCATCCGGTTCGGGTTGGGCCACGATTTCAGGGGCCACACGCGGAGCAGGACGCGGGACAGGGCGCAGGCTGCTGCCCAATTCGGCCGAGGGCGGTGGCGTCACAATCGTCGGTGTGTCCGGCACATCCGGCGGCGCGTCGGCCACGACCGTATCTGGCACAGTCAAATCAGGCGCTTCCGGTGGGGCCTCGACCGTGGGCGCCTCAATGGGCGCTGGTGGTTCCACCGGTTCGGGCGGGGTTTCCACCACGGGTGCGGGCGGCTCCGGCACCTCGATCTCAGGCTGTTCCAACTCCGGCACTGTGCCCACGGGTTGATCGGGCTGCACCCCTTGGGTCAGGGCCGCGAACTCCTCGCCCGACACCACGGACACTTCCGTAATCTCAAACGGCAACGGCTCGGCATCCATGCCCCAGCCGACCACCATCCACACGACCAAAGCCGCGTGACCGGTGCCGGAAAGATAGGTGCCGATGCTCATGGCAGATTACCCGTCGTCGCCGCCCAAGGACGGCCCGCCGATATCTGTCACCAACCCGATGTTGTTGAACCCTGCGGCATTGAGCGCACCCATGACCTGCGCCACGGCATTCCATTCGTTCACACCGTCAGCCCGCAGATAAATCCGGTCGCTGTCGCGCTCTGCTGCAATCCCTTGCAGGCGCGGGATCAGGTCCGCCGCCGCAACTGGTGTCTGCTGGATCATAATCTCACCCGTCTCGGTCAGGGTGACCGTCAACGGCTCTTCCTCATCCGTCGGCAGAGCGTTCGCCGCCGTCTCGGGCAGTTGCACCGGCACACCCACAACGGACAGCGGCGCTGCCACCATGAAGATAATCAGCAACACCAACATCACGTCCACAAAGGGCGTGACGTTGATCTCCGACATGGGCCGCGACCGGCGCTTCCTGCGCCGCGCGCGCCGCCCGCCCCCGTCGTCTTTCTGGATAACACCCGCGCCCATGGCTTAACTATCCAACTGACGGCTAAGGATCGTCGCAAATTCGTCGGCAAAGGCCTCGTACCCGCTGACAATACGGTCCGCATCCGCGCTGAGTTTGTTGTAGTAGATCACCGCAGGAATAGCCGCCAACAGCCCCAGACCCGTCGCCAGCAACGCCTCGGCAATACCCGGTGCCACCACGGCGAGGTTCGTGTTTTGCTGTTCCGCAATCTCGATGAACGAGTTCATGATCCCGATCACCGTACCAAACAGCCCGATAAACGGAGCCGCCGACCCGACCGTCGCCAGAACCGTCAGCCCCCGCTGCAACCGTTCCGATTCCTTGGCAATTGCCACATCCATCCCGCGGTCAATCCGCGACGTGGCCCCCGCAATCAGCCCGCCATCCTGCCGGTGCGAGCGTCGCCACTCCAACATGCCAGCGGCAAAAATCTTCTCCGACGGGCCCTTGGGCGCAGCCCCGATCTTGTCAAACAGCTCATCCAAAGGATTGCCGGACCAGAAGGCCTCATCAAAGACCCGCGCCTCAGCCCGCGCTTTGCGGTACTGAATGTACTTGTCGACGATCACAGCCCAGCACCAAACAGATGCAAGGACCAGCATGATCATAACGATTTTTACGGTGATGGTCGCGCGGGCAAACAACGCCCACATCGTGAATTCGTGTGCTACTTCCATAACGCCTGCTCTGCTCTACGGGCCGGTTGATGGCCTCTTGTGCCACCAGATGTACCGCAGCTTTGCTAACAAAGCCAACAAAACGTCAATTCACGGGG
>JAHDFG010000203.1 GCA_020628265.1 Pseudooctadecabacter sp.
TTCTGACGGCCCATGACGGGTTCACGCTCTCCGATCTGGTCAGCTATTCCGACAAACACAATGAGGCCAACGGCGAAGGCAACCGCGACGGCCATTCCAATAACCATTCTGACAACATGGGGCATGAAGGCCCCACGGATGATGCGGACATCATCGCCGCGCGCCTGCGCCGCCGCCGCAACCTGATTGCGACGCTGATGCTATCCCAAGGCACGCCGCTGCTGCTGGCGGGGGATGAGTTCGGCAATTCCCAAGGGGGCAACAACAACGCCTATTGTCAGGACAATGACATCGGCTGGCTGGATTGGGACAACGCCGACGCGGGCTTTAACGCGTTCTGCCAGAAGGTCATCGCCTTCCGCAAAGCGCACCCGATCTTGCGCCAGAAGCGGTTCCTGCACTCACGCGCCCGTCTGGTCGACGGTGAACCGGACCTGTTCTGGCGGCGTGTGGATGGCAATCCCATGGCTCAGGAAGACTGGGACAATCCCGACCTTCAGTCGATCGTGGCCGAGTTGCGTATGGCCTCCGGGACGCCGGAATATGTCCAGCGCGAAGGAGCCTTGCTGGTGGTGCTGAACGCCGGCCCCGCGCTTGATCTTGTATTACCGGACCTGCCTGACGGGGCCGCATGGGTGCGCCGCCTCGATACAAGTGAGGCCCTCGCCGTCGGGACATTTGACGGCACCCGCATTGCCGACCACTCTGTCGTGGTCTTCGAACAGATAAGACCCAAGGAAGGGACCTGAATATGTCGCACACCGTGGTAAAGACGACCCCCATTGACGGCCAGAAACCGGGCACCAGCGGGCTGCGCAAGCGGACAGCCGTGTTCATGGAGCCGCATTTTCTGGAAAACTACGTGCAGGCGATTTTCGACGGCACCGGCGGGGTCGAGGGCAAGACCTTGGTTGTGGGCGGAGACGGTCGCTATTTCAACGACCGCGCCATTCAGGTGATTTTGCGCATGGCGGCGGCGGGTCAGGCCGCGCGGTGCATTGTGGGGCAGGGCGGGATTTTGTCGACGCCCGCGGCCAGCCATCTGATCCGCAAACGTGGCGCCGACGGCGGGCTGATCCTGTCGGCCAGCCACAACCCCGGCGGGCCGGATGCGGACTTTGGTCTGAAGTACAACGGCGGCAATGGCGGCCCTGCGAGCGAGGGGGTGACCGGCAAGATTTTCGCCCGCACCCGCGACATCGAAGACTACCACATTCTTGAGGCGCAGGACGTGGACCTTGGCACCTTGGGGACGTCGGACCTTGGCGGCATGACGGTCGAGATTGTCGATCCGGTGTCCGATTATGCCGAGATGATGGAGGGTCTGTTTGATTTCGAAGCGATTGCGGGTCTGTTTGCGAACGGGTTCACGATGCGGTTCGACGCCATGCATGCGGTCACCGGACCCTATGCCAAGGCGATCCTAGAGGACCGTCTCGGCGCGCCTGCGGGCACGGTGATGAACGGCACACCTAGCCCTGACTTTGGTGGCGGCCACCCTGATCCGAACCCCATTTGGGCCAAGGCGCTGATGGATGTGATGTACGGCGATGACGCGCCGGATTTCGGGGCCGCGTCAGACGGGGACGGGGACCGCAACATGATCGTCGGGCGCGGGGCCTATGTGACGCCGTCCGACAGTCTTGCCCTGCTGGCGGCCAAGGCGCATCTGGCACCGGGCTACGCGGGCGGGCTGGCCGGTGTGGCGCGGTCCATGCCCACGTCCGGCGCGGTGGACCGCGTGGCCGAGGCGCTGGGCATTGAATGTTTTGAGACGCCAACGGGATGGAAGTTCTTTGGCACCTTGCTGGACGCTGGCAAGGTGACCCTTTGTGGCGAGGAAAGTGCGGGCACAGGCAGCGACCATGTGCGCGAAAAGGATGGGCTTTGGGCCGTTCTGTTGTGGCTGAACATTCTGGCGGCGACCGGCCAGTCCGTGTCCGAGCTGATGGCAGAGCTGTGGTCGACCTACGGGCGCTGTTATTACTCACGCCACGATTATGAGGATGTGGACGCAGACAAGGCCCACGCCGCAATGGACCGCGTGCGGGGACAGCTGACGGACCTGCCAGGCCAGACCATCGCCGGTGCTATTGTCGAATGGGCGGATGAGTTTTCCTACACCGACCCTGTGGATGGCAGCACGGCGCAGGCGCAAGGCTTGCGGATCGGCTTTAAGGGGGGCGGTCGTGCTGTGTTCCGCCTTTCCGGCACGGGCACGGTGGGGGCCACCATCCGGCTTTACCTTGAGCAGCTGGAGATTGATCCCGAACGGTTGGGCCTCACCCCCGAGGAGGTCTTGGGGCCGATCAATGCGGCGGCGCTTGAGATTTCGAACCTCAAGGCGCTGACGGGCCGGAACGCACCAAACGTAATCACCTGAGCCATGACCAAGCGCAATATCGGAGAGGCCAGCAGCGGGCGGCGCATCTTTGATCTGCGGATGGACCGCAGCGCGCCGGACCTGTGGCCGATGCTGGAGGCGCTGTACGGGGACCACCCCGATTTCGACCGCGTGTGCGGTGAATTGCGCGAGGCCATGCGTAAGGCGTGGGATCAGCGCCCAACAGACCTGAAAGAGTTGGACCTGCGACGGGATCTTGAGCCCGACTGGTTCCTGCGTCCCGATATGGTGGGCTATGTCTTCTATATCGACAGGTTTGCGGGCGATCTTAAGGCCGTCCATGACAAACTGGATTATCTGCAAGACCTCGGCGTGAGTTACGTGCACCTGATGCCCTGTCTGAAACCCCGTCCGGGTGACAATGATGGCGGCTATTCGGTGATGGACTACCGCGCGGTCAATCCGGCTTATGGTTCCATGGCTGATCTGCAGAAGCTGGCGAAAGAAATGCGGGCGCGGGGGATGACGCTGTGCGTCGATCTGGTGCTGAACCACACGGCCAAGGAGCACGAGTGGGCCAAAAGGGCGGCGAAGGGCGATGCTGTCTATCAGGACTATTACCTGATGTATGACGATGAGGCCCTTCCAAAGGCCTATGAGGAAACACTGGTCGAGATTTTTCCCGACAATGCGCCGGGGTCCTTTACCTATTACGACGATCTGGAAAAGTGGGTCTGGACGACGTTCAATGAACACCAGTGGGACCTGAACTGGGCCAATCCGCAGGTCTTTCTTGAAATCGCCAAGGTGATGATGTTCCTGGTGAACAAAGGCGTGAATGTCTTGCGGCTGGATGCGGTGGCCTTCATGTGGAAGCGGATGGGCACGCGCAGTCAGTCGGAACCGGAGGTCCACAAAATCCTTCGCGCGCTGCGTGCCGTCACCCGCATCGTCGCTGCCTCTGCCCTGCATCTGGAGGAGGCCATCGTCGGACCCGCTGAAATGCTGACCTACTTCGGGCGGGGAGAGCATGACGGGCGTGAGGGCAATCTCGCCTATCACAACAACCTGATGGTGCAATTCTGGGGGGCTTTGGCCACGCGGGATACGTCCTTGATGACCTATGTGCTGAAGACCCATTTCCCTGAACACCTGACCAATGCGACTTATGCAACGTATATCCGCTGTCACGACGACATCGGCTGGGCGATTACGGATGAGGACGCCGCCGCCCTTGGCTTTTCAGGCTTCGATCACCGCGCCTATTTGTCTGATTTTTACGAGGGGCGCTTTCCGGGCAGTTTCGCCCGTGGTGCGTTGTTTCAGGAAAACGAAGAGACAGGGGACAAGCGCATTTCCGGCACCTTCGCGTCCCTTGCCGGTTTGCAGAAAGGTATTGAGCTGGGGGACGGCACGCTCATTCAGCAGGCCGTTCACCGCATGCTGCTGGGACATGCGTTGATTGCCTCGTTCGGGGGGATTCCGTTGATCTATATGGGCGATGAGATCGCGCTGATGAACGACTATGGCTATCTGGATGTGCCGGAGCACGCCCATGACAGTCGCTGGATACACAGGCCTCGCATGGACTGGGACGCGGCCTGCGCGCCCGATGGGCCGCAGCGCCAAGTGCTGGAAGGCACCCGCCACATCCTTGCCCGTCGCCGTCAGGTCCCCGAATTGGCCGGCACCCATCCGACCCGTGTGGTTGAGGTGCCAAACCGGTCCGTCTTCGGATTTCAACGGCTGGCCCCCACGGGAACGCTGCTGTGCCTTTTCAATTGTTCGGAAGAATGGCAGGAGGTGCCGGTGGATTGGTTGCGATCGCGCGGGGCGGAGGCGTTCCATGACAAGCTGTCCGACGGGCCGATCACACATGACGATGTGACCTATGTCATGCCCCCCTTTGGCCGGGTGTGGATGACCTGAGCCGGAGGCCTTTGTGATGAACGCGATGCAACCCCTTGGGGCGGATGACCTGCGCGCGGCGATCCATCGCCACATGACCTATACCATCGGCAAGGATAAGCCCC
>JAHDFG010000204.1 GCA_020628265.1 Pseudooctadecabacter sp.
AAGGCCCCAGCGGTCGAGATGGGGGCGGCGAATTCTGAGCCGATCACGCGCAACGAAAGCCTGACATGGTTCCTTGCCGTGCCGGGTGGTCTGATCATCCTGCTGGTGTTCCTGATGAACCTCGGCGTGGTGGGCAGCCAGTCCGTGACCGTCGACAGTTTCACCGATGCGGGCCAGACGGCCAGCTTGCGGACGAATGTGTCCGACGAGTGTGCTGCCTCCATGCAGGAGTTGCACGGGGCCGAGGCTTGGGCAGCAGCCCTTGCTGAACAGGCCGCCATTGATGAGGCTGGCGGCGTCGAACAGGCCCGTGCACTCAGCGATGAAGAACGTGCTGAACTGGTGGCTGAAAAAGTCGCCAACGCGCCTGCCATTGGCACCGGCATCGCCGTGATGTGCCTGCTGCTGGGCCTGATCCTGACGGTGGCGCGTGGCGTGTCGCCGTCGGCAAACCCGATGCCGCTGATCATCGGAGCCGTGGGCATTGGTCTGATCCTGCTGGCGGACATCGTGCTGATCTCGCCGCTGACCTCTCCGGGTGTCACGACGTTGATCATCATCCTGCCGCTGGCACTGGTGATGTGGACGATGGGGCCTGCCTTCGCTCGGCTCGCCAAGAACGATCTGCTGCGCGTGGTGTTCCCGCCGCTGGTTCTGATCGTCGCCGTGCTGGGCTCGATCCTTGGCGGGATTACCAACCCGACACCGGCTGCGGCCTTGGGGGCTGGTGGTGCGATCATGCTTGCTGCCTATCGCAAGCTCGCCGATCAGGAGAAGAGCGGGAAGATCATCCTTCTGGCCACGGGCGCTGTGGTGCTGATGCTGATTGTCGGGGTGAACTTCGACATGCGTATCGGACAAGAGGATGTGGCGTTCGAGAACTACATCGCCTTCATCTTCACCTTCTCGATGTTCCTCTTCGCGATGTTCGGCCTGTTCTACGCCTGCACCGTGTTGTGGCTGGGCGGCGTTCTGACGCCGGTGGTCCGTGAGACGGCGAAGGTGACGTCGATGGTCTTCACGATCCTTATCGGCTCGCAGCTGCTGAACCTCGTGGTGATCTCCTTCGGCGGGGAACATTACATCCAGCAGTTCCTCCGGTCCTTTGACGAGGAATGGACGGTCTTCCTGATCGTGATGCTGGTGCTCTTCGTGCTGGGCTTCGTGCTCGATTTCCTTGAGATCATTTACATCGTGATCCCGATCGTGGGCCCCGTGATCTACGGCGGCACGTTCGACCCCAAATGGGTTACGATCATGATCGCCGTGAACCTGCAGACGTCGTTCCTGACGCCGCCCTTCGGCTTCGCGCTGTTCTATCTGCGCGGCGTGGCCCCGAAAGAGGTCACCACGGGCGATATCTACCGCGGTGTGGCACCCTTCGTTCTGATCCAGGTGGTGGGCTTGGCGATCCTCGCGTTCTTCCCAAGCATCGTGACGATCGTGCCGAACCTGCTGAACTGATCGGTGGATTGAACAAAGAAGAAGGGCGCCCTCTGGGGCGCCCTTTTTGTTATGAGGGGCAACAAATTTCCGGAAATTTGTTGGCGCGTGTGAAGTGGGCGCGGCCTAACCCTGACTGTCTGGCAGGTTGATGCGGGCCACTTGTTCAGCGATGGGGTCAACGGACATGGGGTTGATGTCGGCCGAATAATCGTCGGGATGGGTCAGAACCTCCCAGCGGCCATCGCGGTAAATCTCGACCCCTTTGAACTTGGCCTTGTAGCCCATCTTGTCAGACCCGGGCACCCAATAGCCCAGATAGACATACGGCAGGCCCAGCTCGCGTGCGATATTGATGTGATCAAGGATCAGATAGGTCCCAAGCGAGTTGCGCATCAATTCAGGCGCGAAAAACGAATAGACCATCGACACACCGTCATCGAGCACATCTGTCAGGGATACGGCGCGCAATCCCTCGTAAGGGTCGTCATCTGCCTCGGGATGCACGCTTGGGTCGCGATACTCGATCAATCGCGTGCGGATCGGGGTCTCTTCGACCATGGCCGCAAATTCAAACAGGTCCATGTCTGCCATGCCGCCTGTGGCGTGCCGGCTGTCCAGATAGTCGCGGAAAAGCGCATACTGGCTTTCCGTCGCCCAAGGCGAGGATGCTGAGCGGGACAGGTAGGCATTCCGCTTCGCGACCCGCTTCTGGCTTTTTGACGGGGCGAAGTCCGCAACGCGGATCCGCGCTGAAAGGCAGGCCGCGCAATCCGCGCAAGAGGGGCGGTACAGAACGTTCTGCGAGCGCCGGAACCCCTGTTTGGACAGGGCATTGTTCAGCTTTTCGGCAGTGTCGCCTTGCAGCGCGGTGAACAGCTTCCTTTCCATCCGGTCCGCAAGATACGGGCAGGGCTGCGGCGCAGTCACATAGAACTGCGGAGCAATGGGAAGGCTATGACGCATGAGGCCCCTCAGCGGCTAACATGCGCGAATGGTAGCAAACGGACACAGCCCCCCACAACCCGCGATTTCGGGGGGACGACGGCGACCCTTGCGAGCCGCCGTCAGAATGGTGCCAATCCCTTTCCACGGGCTTAAGCGCGGCGGTTCAGCATTGTTGTGCCAAGGACCATGTCCGTCAATCCCTGGCCCCGTTCGGTCAGGGCCATGGACGCTGCCGAGACGACCTGAAGCGGCATAATTGCAAAGCTGACGTAGGTGCCCGCCGTATGCAATAGGGCCGTGCTGCTGTCGATCCGCTGACCGTCCTGCGCCCTCAGTTCAATCGCCATCAGGCGCATGCCCCATGTGGCCGATCCGGATGCGAGCGAGAACCAACGGTAGAAGAAGCCCGTGGTGGCCCAAATGATCGGGATAAACAGCAGCGGCAGGATCAGGACCGCGCCGAATAGCAGGGCAGGGACGGTCAGGACTGCGGCAATCGCCGCTGTGAAGGCCAGATCCATCAACCAGGCGATCAGGCGCTTTGCTGGAACAGAGGAATAGAACGCGGGCTGGCGTTTCGGGTCGGGTATGGCGGAGGCATAGGTCATGTATCAATTCCCTGTGTGGGTCGAGATAGGAACGCTTGGGCAGGCGATAGGTTTCAGCCTGCCTGCTGTTTAGCGGTCCAGTTGTTCGGGCTCTTGGACGTCGTCCAATGCCGTTCGCGTGGCGCGGTCGTCCATGTAGCGTTCAAACTCGGACTGGTCTTTGGCTGTGCGCAAACGGGCGAGGAAGGCCTCGAAATCGGTCTGTTCCTGTTCCAACCGGTCAATCATCGACGCGCGGTAGGCGTCAAAGCTGGCATTGCCGGAGGTCTTCTGCGCCGTAGTCGGCACGAGGGATTGGACCGCTTCGCCCATGTCGCGGGGCGGGGCCGCTGCAGGTCCGGTGGGGGCAAAACCGCCGCGCCACGCAAGGATCAGGGCAATCACCACGCCGGCTGGCCAGAAGATGTTCAGCGCCACGATGGTCACGGGAATGGCAAAGGCCGCGAAGGTCAGGGTGGAGAGGATCTGCACCGAAGTGGGCATTTGCTGGGTGTGGCGCTGTCGGGTGTCGTTCAAAATCTCGTCCTGAAAATCCATAGTCATCGTCATATCACTGTCCTGTTGATTGCTTTTTGAAACGGTCCGACGCCCCAAAAATCAGGGGCGCCGGTGGGGGAGGTTACTTGTCGGACGGTGCGTCTTCCGCGTCGTCCTCATTCACGGTGCGGGCAGCGCGCTCTTCCATGAACTCGTCGAATTCCGCCTTGTCCTTGGCTTCACGCAGACGCTTGAGGAATTCCTCGAAGTTGTGCTGTTCGTCTTCAAGGCGGCGCAGGGTGTCGGCCTTGTAGGCATCAAAGGCGGTATTGCCAGAGGGGCGCATTGCGGCCCGCATCGAGGTGTGACGGCTGCGCTTGGATGCGCAATTTCCAGTAAACATGCGTTTGCTCCAGATCATGTAGGCAAGAAGGGCGAGGCCAATGGGCCAGACGAAGATGAAGCCCAGAACCATGGCGGCGATCCATGCGCCTTTGCCACGTTCATCGAGCCAGGCTTCGGAACGTTGGAACCAATTGCCCTCCCGAACCGGTCGGGCGTAGGGGGCCGAGTAGTCGATGTTGGTGGACGAGGTGGTCATCAGGGTGCTCCGTTATGTGCTTTGTTGTCTCATGTGAATGCTTTTCACATTACAGAAGATGGGAGGAGCGGAGCGGTCCGGCAAGGTTTAATGTGAAGGTATTTTACATTGCGGCGCTAAGTGCTTGAAATGCGTATGTTAAAAGTTTTTACATTGAGGGAAGATGGACACGACCCATCAAATCCGCACCCCTTTCACGGTGCCCAGCAGGGGTGACAGCTATGTTGTAAAGTTTGCGGGCGTGGCCCCGCTCAGGCGGAGCAGGTCGGCCGGATCAATCGGAAAGATGTGTC
>JAHDFG010000205.1 GCA_020628265.1 Pseudooctadecabacter sp.
CCGCGCCCCTGCTCCACGTGCCGGTCAACGGCGTTGTAGCAGGTGTTTACCTTGGTCTCGCGGAACCACTCATAAAGCGGGGCATTGTCTTCATAAAGCGCCTTGGTCGGGGCCTCGTCCCAGTCAATCGCCGCTGCGGCCTCCAGCCAGAATGCTTCCGGATCGGCCTTCCAGCCTTCGTAGACGTCGCGATATGCCATGGTGGTCCTCCCTAATTGACCTAGGGATAGGCCCAAGGGCGCGCAGGGGGCAAGCCTGTTGGCGCTGACGGTCCGCCGACTTTGCATTTTGTCGCAGTTCGGGGCTGCAAAGATTTGCAAACCGGTTGACGGAGCGTGAGCTTAGCAAAGCCCGCACGTCACTTTTGCAAAGCTGCGAAGTTCAGGGGCGCGGAGCCGCCGCGAAGCGGCCCTGACCGCAGTCGTCGGCGAAGCCGCGCGTCTTAGCCGTATTTGTGGACGGGTGTCCCTGCGATGGCCGCCATATTCAGCAGCCCCCGCGCAGTGATGGCGGGGGTGACGATGTGGGCACGGTTGCCCATACCCATCAGGATCGGCCCGACCTCAAGCCCGCCGCCCTTCATCTTCAGAATGTTCCGCACGCCCGATGCCGCATCCGCATGGCCGAAGATCAGCACGTTGGCTGCCCCTGACATCCGGTTTTCCGGCATCAGCCGCGCCCGCAATTCGGGATCAAGGGCGGCATCGATGTTCATTTCGCCCTCATAGGCGAAATCCACCCCTTGGGCATCGAGAATGCCCATCGCAGCCCGAATGCGGGTGCCGGTGTCGCAGTCCAGATTGCCGAACTGGGATTGGGCGCAAAAGGCAATGTTCGGGGACAGGCCAAAACGTTTGACGTGCCGCGCGGCCCCGATGGCCGATTGCGCGATCTGTTCCGGCGTGGGTTCGGACCGCACGTGGGTGTCGGCAATGAACAAAGGCCCGTCCTCAAGGATCATCATGGACAAAGCGCCCTGCACCTTGTGGTTCTCCCCCAGCACCTGTTCGATGTAGTTCAGATGCCAGCGGAACTGCCCGAAGGTGCCGCAGATCAGGCTGTCAGCCTCGCCCCGTTGGACCATGACCGCTCCAATGGCTGTTGTATTGGTGCGCATGATCGCGCGGGCCAGATCGGGGGTGACACCCTTACGGGCCATCAGGTGGTGATAGGTCTCCCAATAGTCCCGATAGCGGGGATCATTTTCAGGGTTCACGATGTCCAACTGGTCGAGGTTGATCTCCAATCCTGCCCGCTCGGCGCGGGCGCGGATCACGTCCGGACGGCCTATCAGGATGGGCGTTTCTGTCGTCTCTTCCAGAATGGCCTGTGAGGCCCGCAAGACCCGTTCATCCTCGCCCTCGGCAAAGACGATCCGGCGGGCGGCGGTGGCGGCGGCTTGGAACACAGGGCGCATCAGCAACGCGGACTTGAAGACGGAGGCATCAAGCCCCGCCTTGTAGCTGTCCAGATCAACAGGGCGCGTAGCGACGCCAGTTTCCATAGCGGCCTTGGCCACGGCGCTGGCGACCACGCCCATCAGGCGCGGGTCAAAGGGTTTGGGGATCAGGTAGTCGGCCCCGAAGGTCAGCTGTTCGCCCTGATAGGCGGCTGCAGCCTCGGCGCTGGTCGTGGCCCGCGCCAGCGCTGCGATCCCCTCGACACAGCCGATCTGCATGGCGTCGTTGATCTCGGTCGCGCCGACGTCCAGCGCGCCCCTGAAGATGAACGGGAAACACAGCACATTATTGACCTGATTGGGAAAATCGCTGCGGCCCGTGGCGATGATCGCCTCTGGTGCGACCTCACGGGCAAGGTCCGGCAGGATTTCAGGCGTGGGGTTGGCCAGCGCAAAGATGATGGGCCGGTCGGCCATTTTGGCCACCATATCGGGCTTCAGAACGCCCGGACCGGAAAGGCCCAGAAACAGGTCCGCGCCCTGGATCACGTCGTCCAGACTGGCCGGTGTCGTGCCTTGGGCATACTCCGCCTTTTGGGGGGTCATGTCCTTCTCGCGGCCTTCATAGACCAGACCTTCGATATCGCACAGCCAGACATTCTCGCGCTTCACGCCCAGCTTCAGCAGCATGTTCAGGCAGGCGATCCCCGCAGCACCACCGCCAGTGCTGACGATCTTGATGTCCTCGAACCGCTTGCCCGCCACCTTCAAGGCGTTGGTCGCAGCAGCCCCCACCACAATCGCTGTGCCGTGCTGGTCATCGTGGAAGACAGGGATGTTCATCCGCTCACGGCAGAGCTTCTCGACGATGAAGCAGTCTGGGGCTTTGATGTCTTCAAGGTTGATGGCGCCGAACGTGGGCTCCATCGCGCACACGATGTCAGCCAGCTTTTCGGGGTCGGGTTCATTTAGTTCAATGTCAAAGCAATCGATGTTCGCGAATTTCTTGAACAGGACGGCCTTGCCCTCCATCACCGGTTTGGAGGCCAGTGCGCCGATGTTGCCCAATCCCAAAACCGCCGTGCCGTTGGTGACAACCGCCACCAAATTGCCCCGCGCGGTGTAGTCGCGTGCCATGGCGGCATCGTCCTTGATGTCGATGCAGGCCTCGGCAACCCCAGGGCTGTAGGCCCGCGCAAGGTCTCGCCCGTTGGCCAAAGGCTTCGTTGCGCGGATTTCCAGCTTCCCGGGTTTGGGGTGGCGGTGATAATCCAGTGCGGCCTGACGCAGGCTGTCTTTGTGGGTGTCGTTTGGCATTTTCTATGGCCTTTCTGCCGGCGTCGTTGGGTCTGTTGGAAATATAGTTTAATGTTAAACTAATTTTCCCTAGCGTCACTTTACCCTCTTTAACATGTGCGGCACAGCTTGCAATTCCTGTTAGCGCCGGACAGTCTGCCCCCATGACGAAAGACGACATTCGGGCCGAGGTTTGCCTACCCACCTCCAATCTGACGGCTGACATCGGTTTCTTCACAAAGACGCTGAAGATGCAGATGGATATGATCTATCCCGCCGACGATCCGGCAGTGGCCGTGTTTTCCGGCCACGGGCTGCGGGTGCGGCTGGATCAGGGCAGCACGGCCGCCGCTGGGCATCTGCGCATCCTCACAGATGATCCGTGGACGGACCGCCGGATGACATCGCCAGGTGGCACGGTGGTCGAGGTTGATGCCCTCAATCCGCCCCTTCACATGCCCGCCACGGATCACGCCTTTGTTGTGCGCAGGCTGGCCGATCAGGCCCCTTGGGTGATCGGGCGTGCAGGCATGCATTACCGCGATTTGATCCCCAACCGTTTGGGCGGGTCCATCATCGCCTCCCATATCCGCATCCCCGATGGCGGGCCGGTGCCGGACATGGTCCATTTCCACAAGGTCGGGTTCCAACTGATCTTCTGTTATCGCGGCTGGGTCGATGTTGTGTACGAAGACCAAGGTGGCCCGATCCGCCTGCACGCTGGCGACTGTTTCATCCAGCCGCCCGAGATCCGCCACCGCGTGCTTGAGGCCTCGGACGGGATCGAGGTGATCGAGATTGGTGTTCCGGCGGAACATGTGACCGAGATTGATCACGTGATGGAATTGCCAACCCCGCATCTGCGCCCGGACCGCGAATGGCAGGGCCAGAAGTTCGTCCATAACGTCGGGAAGAACGCGGAGTGGCAGGATTTCCGCCTGCCAGGCTACATCGCTCGTGACACCACCATAAACGACGCCACCAAATCGGTGGCAGGCGTGCAGGTGATACGTCGCGGGCAGGGCGATCCTGTCTGGGCCACCCATGATGCCGACATCCATTTCACCTTTGTGATGGAAGGCGGCATGACGCTTGAGGGGGAAGGCAAGGACCCCTACCGTCTGGAACCCGGCGATGCCTTCGTAACACCGCCGGGCATGGCCACGCGCTATGCGGACCCGTCAGATGATCTTGAATTGCTCGAAGTCTCCCTTCCGGGGGCCTTCACCACGACCGCTTAGGCCGCGTCGCGCTGTTTCAGCAGGCGGATGCGCTCTGCTGCCTGTTCCTCATTCAGGCTGGCGTCAAACGGTTCGTCCAGCCGCTCGCACAACTGGCGCAGCTCCGCCGCCTGTACTTCGGTCATGGCGGGCGGGGTCTTCTCCATTTCGTTGTCCGCGTTCAGGTAGGCTTCGGTGATCGGTACTGGTTTTTGCATAACGTTCTCCTTTGCGCACTCAACGCGACGGAAGGGGGCAGGGTTCCTCTTGCGCTCGGACGGATAGGTTGCGACAGTTGCCCGAAAAGGATCTGCCATGTCCCTCCTCGATGAAGCCACCCGCGTGCGCGCCAACGCCTATGCGCCCTATTCCAATTTCAAGGTCGGGGCGGCCCTGCGCAC
>JAHDFG010000206.1 GCA_020628265.1 Pseudooctadecabacter sp.
GACGATTGTCGGTATAGACCACCGACAGCGCCACATTCGGATGCAGTTTCGTGAAAGAGGCGACCGCCGATGTAAGCGGCCCGCCTGACAGAAAAGCCGGAAACGAAATGCGGAGCGCGCCCACCGGTTCGTTGCTTAAGGCGTTGAGTTCATTGAGGCCCGTTTCCGCGCTGCGCAACATTTGCACGACATGGACGTAGAACATCCGGCCTTCGTTGGTCAGGCCAATCTTGCGCGTGGTGCGATGCAGGAGCGTGACGCCCAAGAATGCCTCAAGGTCGGACACAGTCTCGCTTACCCGCGACGGAGACAGCCCAAGATCGCGAGCGGCTGCCCGAAACGACCCTTCGTCCACGACACGGGCAAAGACGGCCATCTGTTTGAGGTGGTCAATCATCGGGCAGGGTCCTTTGACGGCTGGGCCTGCCCTGACAGAACACGTCTTATTGTTCTGCTCAACCGAAATATGACTTTGGGTATCGGTAAATTTTCAAAACAATAGTCTGGGCGTAGCGTGCTGGAAAACCCTTCCGGAGCACCGCCTTGTACGCCTCAACAATCTTTCAGACCGAGCACGCCACGCGACACCTGACGGCGTTGTGCGGGCACTTTGCCAAGAAAGTCACGGCAGAATTCACCGACCAGGTCGGGCATGTGGTGTTTGCCTTCGGGGCCTGTGACCTGACCGCAGACAATGCGGGATTGGGTCTGACGGCACATGCTGACGATCCGGCACAGCTGACGCTGCTGATTGATGTCCTCACCCGTCACCTTGAGAGGTTCGCCTTTCGGGAAAACCCGTCGCTGGAGTGGGACATCCACACCGAGAGTACCCAGCCAACAGGGGCCGGCAGTGCGGCATCCTCACACCTATCCCAAGATCCATGACCCTCAAAGGAGATCACATGCAACGCAGAACACTCATCAAAACCGGACTTGCGACAGCGCTCGCAACCATTCTTTCAACACAAGTAGGAGCACAAACAATGGACGAAACAAGCCAAGCCTCTTTCGATACTGTCATGGCCTTTATGGCGGCCATGAACGAAGGCCCCGACGCAATGTCACCCCTGATGGCCGATGACATGGTCTGGCGCAATGAAGGTGACACGACGATCCCTTGGGTCCACGGCGGCATTCAGGGCAAAGAGGCGATCTTTGAATTTCTGGGCGTCTTCGGCGCCGGTCTTCAGACAACCAAATGGGAAAACACGGACGCTTTTGCGTTTGGCGATACGGTCGCCGTCTTTGGCGTGATGAATGGCATCACCACAGCCAGCGGGGCCGAGATTGGCGAGTTCAGCTTCGCCCTGCGGGCCAAGGTCCGCGATGGGCAGATCGTCCTGTGGCACTGGTTCGAAGACAGCTTCGCGCTGAGCCAAGCCTACCACGCCTCTTGATCCGTACATCTGCAAAGGAGTTCTACTGATGACGACTTCCATTTCCCGCCGTGGCTTGCTGCAAGGGGCCACGTTGACCGCTGGCGCTGTTGCGCTGATCCGTGCGGGCCTGACCCCGACACCGGTGCGCGCGCAAGGCGCTATGCCTGCTGGCACCGTGGTTTCTTTTGCCAAGTCCGGTGTCAATTTCCACACTTATGTATCGCCAGCAAGAGCGGTGAACGTCACCGCCCATGTGATCGAATTGGGCGATCAGCTGCTGGTCGTTGACGCCACCTTCTTGCCGCCCACAGCGATGGAGGTTGCTGACCTGATCGCCTCGACGGGTAAATCGGTGCACACGGCCTACGTTAGCCACGAACACCCCGACCATTGGGGCGGTGTCTCGACCCTGTCCGACCTGTCCTTCGTCACACTGCCTGAAATCCGCGAGGGTCTGCGGGCGGAGGCCTCCAATGGCGAAAACCCCGAACCCACGTCGCTGCTGAACGGTGCGGACCTGGCCCTTGGGATGACAGAAATCGGCGGTGTTCCGGTCGAGTTTCGCGCCTACGACAATGCCGAAGCCCCTAAGGCCATCGTCGCTGTACTGCCCGAACAGAAAGTCGCTGTGCTGCAGGACCTTGTTTACAACAACGTCTATTTCGCGCCTGGGGTCGACCGGAAGATCTGGATCGCGACCCTTGAAGGGTTCCGCGACGATCCGGCGTTCGAGACGCTTTTGGTCGGGCACGGCCTTCCCACCACCCGTGGAGAACTGGACGTCGCGATCGGCTACCTCAAGACCTTTGATGCGGCATGGGATGAGGGTGGCACACCCGACGACGTCGCAGCGGCGATGGCGGCAGCTTACCCCAGCTATGACGGGGCCTTCCTTCTGGGCCTGATCGGGGCCTATTGGGACAAGTAAACGGACATGGGCCGCGCGACTAAGTAGCAGTCCCTTAAACCAAAGACGCCCCGGACAAAATCCGGGGCGTCTTCGTGATTTTGGCTCTATCAGCCTTCCTCGTACCACCAGACGTCCGGTTGCCAGCCGGGCCAGTCGCCAAAGATCGGCATCGTGTCGGGGAACTTCAGATCCGCATCATGGGCGATGCGGCTGATGTTCCACTGGTAGATCGGGATCACGTAGCGGCCCGAGGTCAGCAGACGGTCCAGCGCGCGGGTCGCCGCGACAAAGTCGTCCTGACTGTCCGAGGTCAGCAGCAGGTCGATCATCGCGTCGATGGCCTCGGATTTGACGCCCATCATGTTGCGCCCGCCTTCCACATCGGCGGCTTCCATCCCCCAGTAAAGGTATTGTTCGTTGCCAGGAGAAAGCGACACGCCGCGGCGGTAGTAGGTCATGTCAAAGTCATAGACGTCGGTGCGTTCTTTGTATTGCGCACCGTCGATGACAGTGATCGTGGGCGTAATGCCTAGGCGGCTAAGGCTTTCGACGTAGATGTCGATGATCGACTGGTTTTCGGTGGCACCGGTTTCAAGGACGATCTCGAATGTGAAGGGGGTGCCGTCTGCGTCGGCCATCACACCGTCTTGGATGGTGTAGCCGGCTTCTTCCATCAGGGCCAAGGCGGCACCGATGTTGGCACGGTTGCGTTCCGATCCGTCCGAGACGGGCAGGGCGTAACCGGTGATCGCGTCCGCGGGGATGCTGTCTGCGAAGGGTTCGAGGAATTCAAGCACGCGGCCCGTGGCCGGACCCTCTTGCATGGCCAGTGGCGAGTTGGAGAAATACGACGTGATGCGGGGCTGTGCGCCGCCGGTGATCGTGTCGTTGATGAATTCAAAGTTGAAGGCGTGCATCATTGCATCGCGCACGCGGATGTCTTCGAATTGGGGAGTGCGGGTGTTCATCACGAACCCCGTGATGCCTGAGGGGCGTGAGTGGGGCAGGACGGATTTGATGAACTCGCCTGACTGGATCAGGGCCGTGTCATACTGCGACTCCCAGCGGTTCACGTTGAATTCGCGGTTGGAGTTGATGTCGCCCACCTTGAAGGCCTCAAAGGCCGCAACCTCATCCCCGAAGAATTCGATCCGCAGGGTGTCGAGGTTGTAGAGACCGTTGACGAAGGGCACGACACCATCGGCCCAGTAGTCCTCATTTCGGGTCAGCTCAATAAAGCGACCGGCCTCGAAGTCGGTGATAATGTAGGGGGAGGAGGTGACGGGGATGTTCTCGATCCCGCTTTCGGCGAAATCGATGCCCTCCCACTGGGCCTTTTGCAGGATGGGGCGCATGCCGGCGAGCAGTGCCAGTTCACGGTCTTCTACGTTAAACGTGAACCGGACGGAGCGGTCGCCTGTCTGTTCAATGCTTTCCAGCTTGTTGTAGAAGCCGTGATAGCGGGGGTGGCCGACTGTGCCCAAGGTCTCATAGGACCAGATGACGTCTTCGACGGTCACTGGCGAGCCATCTGAGAATCGGGCCTCTGGCCGCAGCGTGAATTCGACCCATGACCGATCCTCGGCCGTCTCTACCGATTCGGCGAGAAGGCCATAAAGCGAGAAGGGCTCGTCCAAAGACCGCGCCATCAGGCTTTCGCCCATCAGAAAACGCATTTGCCAGAAGGTGGACCCTTTGCGGATGAAGGGGTTGAGGTTGTCATAGCTGCCTACGCTGGACGTGACCATCGTGCCGCCGGTCGGCGCGTCGGGGTTGGCATAGGGCAGATGCGCAAAATCTTGGGGCAGGGCGGGTTCGCCATACATAGCTATGCCATGCTGAGGTTCAGCGAGCGTGGTGCCGGCCCACAGTGCGGCGACCGCTGCGAGTGCCGATATGCGTTTGTGGATGGTCATGAAAGAAGGCTCCCCCGATAAGATTTGTGATTGTCGTTAAGCATTAGGTTAGAGGCGGAAACAAAGCATTTCAAACTTTTAGCTTGGATGCGGGCGG
>JAHDFG010000207.1 GCA_020628265.1 Pseudooctadecabacter sp.
TGGTCGGCGGGCGCGACACGCGCGGCGCAGGTCTGTTCAACCGTGCGACGCAGGCGTTGCGGCAAACGGGCTCCGCCTTCAAACCCTTTGTCTATGGCACCGCATTGGAATTGGGCATGACGCCCAATGACATCCTGCTGGACGCACCAACCTGCTGGAACGTGCCTGGCTCGGGCGAGTGGTGCCCGCAAAACTACACCCGCGAATACTACGGTGAGGTCACGTTGACCGAAGCGATGATGCGGTCGCTGAACGTGCCTGCGGTTGCTTTGTCCGAATTGGTCGGGCGGGACAACGTGCGCACGGTGGCCGAAAATTTCGGGATCGTCAGTGATCTGGCCAATGGTCCCGCGCTGGCGCTTGGTACGTCGGAAAGCACCTTGATCGAGATGACGGGGGCCTATGCGGGTATCCTCAATGGCGGGTCAGCGGTGAAACCCTACGGGCTGATTGAGTTGCGCTTGGCAGGCGATCAGGAACCCTTGCTGGAGGCCACGGGCGGTATCCGTGAACGGGTTATTCAGGAAAGTGCGGCACGGCAGCTGACGTGGATGATGTATCAGGTCGTCGAAGGCGGGTCCGGCCAGCGCGCCGCCGTCGAAGGCTGGGAGATCGCAGGCAAGACCGGCACGACCCAAGGCGCGCGGGATGCGTGGTTCATCGGTTTTTCGGGGGACTATGTGGCGGGCGTCTGGATGGGCTACGACAACAACACGCCTTTGACCGGCGTGACCGGGTCCGGTCTGCCTGCGGACATCTGGCACGAAACCATGGTGCGCGTGCTGGATGGCATTCCGCCTTCCCCACTGCCGATGCAGTTGCCCGCAGGGCAGGTCGCGCCGCAGCTTGGCACACCGGGCCAAGGTGGAGGCGGATTGGGCTATTCGGAAGAGCAGGCCGACACGATCATCAACGATCTGATCCGTGAATTGCAGAGCTCGGGCGGATAAAGAGGCGCGGGTTTATTCGGGGCAGCGGCTGTAGCGGAAGGCATAGCCGTCCCACAGCATGATGATCCCGCCTTCGACCTCGGCATCATTCATCAGCATCGCCCGTTCCGTCCAGATTTGGTCGTCGCCGGAACAGGACATCGTATAAAGGGTCGCGTCCATATCGACGACGTTCACGGGCCGCGTCATGCGGCATTCCATTTCGACGCCGTAGAAAATGCCGTCCTCGATCCGAAGCGCGCCACCATCAACACCCACCAGCGCACATTCGGCATTGGCGTTCTGGCGGTAAGTACCATCATAGGGCGTGGCCGCCGCAATGGCAGGCGCAAGGATCAAGGCGACGGCGAGACGCATCAGCCGAGATCCCGGATCAGTGCATCAAGGTTGCCGCCACGGGCGTCCAGCATTGCGCCGATCTCTGTGCGTTCGGAAATCAACATGTTCACGCCTTCCACAATGAGGTTGAAGAACGCAGGCCGACCCGTGCGGTCGGACACATGGAAATCGACACGGAACGGGGACTGGCCCGGCAGGTCGGCGATGGTCTGCACTTCGATGTAGTTGTTTACAGTGCGCGACCCCTGCACGGTGATTTGACCGCCCGCAAATTCGTTGAAGCGGCGCCCGTACTTGTTGGCGAGATAGCCCGAAAAGGCGTTGCTGAACGCGCGGCGCTGGCTTTCGGACGCGGAACGCCCGCTGTTGCCGAGCGCGAAGGCTGCGACATAG
Source organism: Pseudooctadecabacter sp. (assembly GCA_020628265.1). Lineage (GTDB taxonomy): Bacteria > Pseudomonadota > Alphaproteobacteria > Rhodobacterales > Rhodobacteraceae > Octadecabacter. The sequence goes on from JAHDFG010000207.1 coordinate 1,683, forward strand.
GCGGTGTCGGCGTAACGGTCGAATACGCCTGCAAAGCTGTTGACCATCGAATTCACGGAGGCCCCGCTCGAGATGATGCGGTTGATGTCGGCCACGGCGGAATTGACCAGCCCTTCGGCTTCCCGTCCTGTGAGGGCGAGGGCCGGCATTGGCAAAGCCGCGGCCAAAATCACAGCTGTGCTGCTGCCCAGAAATTGTCTGCGGGTGGTAAAAGAACCGGCCATTACTCAAATCCTTCAAGGCTGAAATCGCTGGCAAAGGGGTCGATCACATCTGCCTGCGGTGCCTCTTCACCTAATTCGAATCGGCGGTTTTGCAAGTAGGCGATGCGGGCCTGCGCGTAACTGTCGGCGCTGTCATAAAGGACACCGTCGATCGTATCGAACAGCCGCCCGCGCGTGATGGCAAGATCGGCGGCACGCGTCGCGGTGCCGTAATCAAGTTGCGGAACCGTGCCGACATGGTCCAGAGGGTCGAAGACCAGATCGACAAGTGTGCCGACAGCATCCCGCTGGGTCGAGGGGCCGAAAACAGGCAGTTCGACGTAGGCCCCTTCGCCCACGCCCCAGACGGCCAGCGTCTCACCAAAATCGGTAGACTCTTCCGTCAGGCCGATGGCTCCAGCCGGGTCGAACAGCCCCCCGACGCCGATCGTTGTGTTGATCAAAAAGCGCATGGTGTTTGTGGCCGCCCCACCGATATCCGCCTGCAAAAGGCCGTTGGCGACCATTCCGGGCAGGCCGACGTTATCCGCGAAATTGGTGATTGGTACCGTGATTTCGTCAGGCGTCGCAGCCGCGATCTGACCCGCGGGCCGCAAAAGCGCGCTATCCAAACCCTTGTTGAAAGCGTGGATCTGGCGGTTCGTCGTTTCGTAAGGATCGTTGATCTCAGCGCCGGGCTGTGAGGTCGCACAAGCCGCCAGGGCAACGACACCGACCACAGCGACAGCACGGGATGCGCCGGATACGATCCGTCTTGGAAGTGGCGTGAGCATTGAAAACATCACTGAAATCATCCACTGATCAGTATATTAATTAAAAGTCAGGTTTATGTGACCTTGCGTGATCCATTAGCGCGCGACATGCAAGATATAGGTTGGCCCGACAACGACGATTTGAACGGAAGGCGAAAATACGCCCATGATTGAGAAAGAACCCACTAAGGCGGAGATTACCGCCGGACAAGCTGAATTGAGCGATGTCCGCAGTCGGTCGCGGCATCTGTATTGGTTCGTGGCCATCTTCAGCAGCTTTGTGAACGCCCTGATGCTGACCGGCCCGCTGTATATGCTGAACGTCTATGATCGCGTCCTTGGGTCCCGATCTTTTGAGACACTCGTCGCGCTGTCGGTCCTTGTCGGGTTCCTTTATCTGATGATGGGTATCCTTGATTATGCGCGGGGCCGGATCATGGGCCGCGTGGGGGCACAGTTCCAGACCGATCTGGATGAGCGGGTGTTCAACGCATCAATGCGTGCCCAAGCCGTCGGACGCGCGCCTGTGGAGGCCGCGACCGGTCATCAGGACCTGCAAGCGATCCAGCGCGGGATCACGTCGCCGGCCGCCATGGCGCCGTTTGATATTCCGTGGTCGGTCATCTTCCTGTTGGGTATTTTCATTTTCCACCCCTTCCTTGGATATCTGGCCCTTGGCGGCGGTGGCCTTCTCATCATCTTCGCAATCATCAATCAGGTTTCCAGCCGCCGCGCCCTGGCGGAAGCCAATTCATCTACCCACGCGTCAGAAGCGATGAGTGAGCAGCTGCGCAGCGGTGCGGATACTATTCAGGCCCTCGGGATGCGGTCATCGGCGTTCCAGCGGTGGCTGCAACTGCGCGATGCTTCTTTGAAATCCACCATTAAAGCCGGCGATCTGGGCGGCGGGTTTGGCAGCTTGTCAAAATCGTTCCGCCTGTTCCTGCAGTCGGCCATGCTGGGGCTTGGTGCCTATCTGGTTCTGCAAAACGAACTGACACCCGGTGCGATGATTGCCGGTTCGATCCTGCTTGGCCGCGCCTTGCAGCCGGTTGAACTGCTTGTGAACCAATGGCCGGTCCTCTACCGCGCCCGCATCGGCTGGACCAATCTGACCCGCTTGCTGGGCTCGGTGCCGGAACCACGCACACGCACAGACCTGCCGCGCCCTGCTGCACGGATTTCAGCGGAACAGATCACGGTTCTGCCGCCGGGCGAGACGAAGGCCAGCCTTCGTGTTGTGAGCTTCAAGGTGAACCCGGGCGAGGCCGTGGGCGTCATCGGCCCTTCGGGTGCAGGCAAGACGACGCTGGCACGTGCTTTGGCAGGACTCTGGCCGCTGGCCGGTGGTACGATCCGTTTGGATGGTGCCTCGCTGGACCAATATGACCCCGACGTGCTGGGCAGTTATGTCGGCTACCTGCCGCAGACGGTGACGTTGCTGAGCGGGTCCATTCGAGACAACATTGCGCGGATGTCGACGAACCCTGATGATGCAGCCGTGATCAAGGCCGCCAAACAGGCGGCCGCCCATGAAATGATCCTGAAGCTTCCCGACGGCTACGACACCCGTGTTGACGGGGCTGGCGGGCGTTTGTCTGGCG
>JAHDFG010000208.1 GCA_020628265.1 Pseudooctadecabacter sp.
GTCTCAAGCGGACGGTGGTACAAGTGCCGGATGACCAACCGTTCCATCGCCACCCCTGCCCCGAAGGTCACCGCAAAGGCCAGCGGCAAGGCGATGATCAGCGACACAGTGTAATCCGGCACGACCAGTTGGACGACGTAGCCCGTATAGGCCCCCATCATGATGAACTCACCATGGGCCATGTTGATCACGCCCATCTGGCCAAAGGTGATGGCTAGACCGATAGCTGCAAGGAAATAGATCGACGCGAGCGACAGCGCGTCCAGCGTCAGGTCAACGGTCTGTTCCACGCCGACCCGCGTCTCGATCGCATCCAGCGTGGCGCGGGCGGCGTCGGTCACAGCGGGGTCATCTTCGGCATAAACCTCGAAAAAGACGTGATCGTTCACGGATGCCATCCGCATGTCAGCGGTGATGAAGGGGAGCACTGTGCCGGCCTCTGCAAGGGTGTCATAGGCCGTGCGGCGGGCCTCATCGTCCCCGAGCTGTGCCAAAGGGATGCCGCCCACTGCACCGCCTTCGATGTTCGCCTCAAGGGCTGCGCGCATGTCGCTTGGCGTGACAAGCGCAGGTGCGAGGCCTGCCTCAACAAGCGCCGCGTAGCTGTCCATGTCATCGCTTAGGGGATCAAGAACGCGGGCGATATTCGCGTCTGGTAGCTCAGCCGCGACGTCGGTGCTGGTGCTCAGGATTTGGTTCAGCACGGCGCGCGCTTCGACGCTGGTGTCGGACGAGAGGGTTTCGATCGCGGCGACGCGGGCGTCGGTGTCGTCACCAAAGCGGGCCGTCAGAAAGGTAATCAGTTGTTCCTTGCGCGCGCGGATGGCGGTGTCGTCTTCACCCTCAAGGGACGCGATGAGCGGCTCCAACTGGGCGGCTTCACCCCTGCGCGCAATACTGTCGAGGGCGGCTTGCCGGCGTTCGGGATCGGGGTCGGACAGCTGGAACTGAACCAAGGCGGTCCCGATCACGCGGCGCACCCCGCCGTTTGGCCGCAACTGGGTGAACGCGTCGTCCGCGCCAGTGCCCTCTTCGCCGGTGTCAATATCGCGATAGGTCAGCGTGTCGTCTTCGTCGGTGACAATCACGAAGGTGCCTGTAGCATCCTCCTGCCAGACATTGCGTTCAGCCCATTGTTCCAGAAAATCAGGGACTTGCGGCAGGCCGGAGGCCACCAGATCATCCAGCACCACACCAACGGAATTGCGCGAGGGTTTGGCGACTTCTTCCGCGTGTGTCTGCAAGATCGTCTGGACGTCTTGCGCTGTTGCCGAGGCACAAAGGCCCACAAACCAGAGCACGCAAAGAAGGACACGGTGCATGAATTCGACTTTCGGGGGAGGTGGTGTTCAAGGTGCCCGGGCGCTGCACTCACTCAGCGCCCGGACGGGATCGTCGAAAGGGACGATTTAGTAGTTGGACGTCAGCTGGACGCAGGTCTCGGTTTCGGTGTTGTACATACCGCAGCCGAGGTCTTTCCAGTCAGAGACGAGGACAGCCGATTCAGGCAGGAAGTCCGTCCATGCATCGCCCGGCACTTCTGCCGTCTGGGAGATGATGTCGAACTGACCGTCTGCCTGAATTTCACCGATCAGAACCGGCTTGGCCAGGTGGTGGTTCGGCAGCATCACCGCCGTACCGCCCGTCAGGTTCGGGAATTCCTGCCCGTACATGGCTTCGCGAACGGCATCTACGTCGGTCGTGCCTGCCTCTGTCACGGCATTCACCCACATGTTGAAGCCAATGTAATGGGCTTCCATCGGGTCATTGGTCACACGCTCTTCGCCCATCGCGGCTTTCCACGCGGCGACCCACTCTTCGTTCAACTCAGAGTCAGCGGACTGGAAGTAGTTCCAAGCTGCCAAGTGACCCACAAGGTCGGACGTGTCGAGACCGGAGAGCTCTTCCTCACCCACGGAGAAAGCAACAACAGGAATGTCGTCAGCGGAGATGCCCGCAGCAGCCAGTTCTTTGTAGAAGCCGATGTTTGCGTCACCGTTAATGGTGGAGATCACACCAACCTGAGAGCCGTCTGCGCCAAGTTCCACAACGTCAGCCACGATGGTGGACCAGTCAGAGTGGCCGAACGGCGTGTAGTTGACGAAGATGTCTTCGGCGGGGATGCCTGCGTCCTGCAGGTACTGCTCAAGAATGTTGTTGGTCGTACGTGGGTACACGTAGTCGGTGCCCAGCAGCGCGAACTTTTCAACGCCCAGTTCTTCAAGGAAGTAATCCGTTGCAGGGATCGCCTGCTGGTTCGGAGCCGCGCCAGTGTAGAACACGTTGCGGGAGGATTCTTCGCCCTCGTACTGAACAGGGTAGAACATCAGGCCGTTGAGTTCTTCGAGAACGGGCAGCGCGGATTTGCGGGACACAGACGTCCAGGAGCCAAAGATAACGTCCACTTCGGATACGGTCAGAAGCTCACGTGCTTTTTCTGCAAACAGCGGCCAGTCGGAGGCCGGGTCAACAACAACGGCTTCGATCTCACAGCCCAGCAGGCCGCCCGCTTCGTTTTGCTGCGCGATGAGCAGCTCCATCGTGTCTTTCAGCGTCGTCTCGGAAATCGCCATCGTCCCGGAAAGCGAGTGCAGCACGCCCACTTTGATCGGGTCGGCGCATTCTGCAGCAGCGGCGCCAGCCGTCAGCGCGGCACCAAGCGCAGTGGAAAGTGCAAGTTTCGTCATGGTTTTCATCAGGTGACCCCCGTTGTGTGTGCGACATAACACCCACAGGGGCTTGACGCCGCCAATCTGGGGACAAATGTAGTCGCACAGCGTTTGCTGTAGCTGCGGATGGGGCGGATCCTGCAAGAAAGTCCCGTCCGTAGCGCCCCTCTCGAGGCGACGCCGAAGATGTCCGACTGACCGGATAACGCAACGATCTCGGCCCGCTCGATGCTTCCGATCCGGAAATTGGTTTAATTTTTAATCGCGGACCCCCTGTTTGCCTATTTATTGGACGCGCAGAGTCAATGCGCGGGACGCGCGCCACTATTTTCGGAACCTTTTTCAAAGACGCTGAACAGACGCGCACGTCCGTTCACCGGCACCCAGCCGCAGGTAATCTGCCCGGGATGTAGGCATGTGTCCGTTGCGCAGGCGGGCGAACCTGTCCACACTTGGGCCATGACCCTGCCAAACCAAGCCGCTCTTCTCAGCCGGATAGACGACAAACGCGATGACCTCATCGCGTTGACGCAAGACCTGATCCGCATTCCGACGCTCAATCCGCCGGGATCGCATTATCGCGACATCTGCGAATACCTTGACCGCCGCTTGTCTGCCGCGGGGTTCGAAACTCAGTTGGTCCGCGCCCAAGGCACGCCGGGCGACAGCGACCGCTATCCCCGTTGGAACGTCGTGGCCCGCCGTGAAGGAACGCGCACCGGCGAGTGCATCCATTTCAACAGCCACACAGACGTGGTCGAGGTCGGCAACGGTTGGACGCAGGACCCGTTCGGAGCGGCGTTGGTAGAAGATCGCATTTACGGACGCGGGGCCTGCGACATGAAAGGCGGGCTTGCCACATCCATCATCGCCGTGGAGGCGTTTCTGGAACTTTACCCCGATTTTGCCGGGGCCATCGAAATCTCGGGTACCGCGGATGAGGAATCAGGGGGCTATGGCGGTGTGGCCTATCTTGCCGAACAGGGGTTCTTTTCGCCCCAGCGGGTTCAGCATGTCATTATCCCCGAACCCCTGGGTCATGATCGTATTTGTCTGGGCCATCGTGGCGGCTGGTGGGCCGAGATTGAAACCTTTGGTGAAATCGCCCATGGCTCCATGCCCTTCTTGGGGGATTGCGCCGTGCGGCACATGGGGGCCGTGCTTGAAAGGTTCGAGGCCGAACTCTTCCCCGAAATGGCCAAACGGCGCACAGACATGCCCGTGATCCCCGAAGGCGCGCGGCAGTCGACGATGAACATCAACTCCATCCACGGCGGGATGACTGAACCGGCACCGGACGACACCTCCCTGCCCGCCCATTGCGTGCCAGACAGCTGCCGCATCGTCATCGATCGCCGCTTTCTGGTGGAAGAACCGCTCGACGCGGTCCGTGCGGAGGTTGTAGCGCTTCTGGACGGCATCAAGAACGACCGCCCGACGTTCTCATATGCCCTGCGGGAGTTGAATTCGGTTCTGCCATCGATGACGGACAAGGAAGCGCCTGTCGTGAAGACCGTGACTGCTGCCATCAACGAGGTGATGGGCCGAGCGCCCGACTACGTGGCCTCCCCCGGAACCTACGACCAAAA
>JAHDFG010000209.1 GCA_020628265.1 Pseudooctadecabacter sp.
ACTGCCAGATGCAGGTTCATCGCCTGTTTGGTGGCCAAAGTATCATGGACCCGCAGGATTTGCACACCCTGCCGCAACCCGTGAAGCGCCACAGCCACGGATCCCGGCATCCGGTCCTTTGCCTCCGGCGCGTCCCCCAATGTTCCGATGAACCGCTTGCGAGATGCGCCAAGCAAGATCGCACAACCAAGTCCATGAAAAATCGAGAGGTTTTTCAAAAGTGCCAGATTATGCTCCAGCGTTTTGCCGAACCCGATGCCGGGATCAACGACAATCTGGTCGCGGCGAATTCCTGCCGCTTCTGCCGCCGCAACGCGTTCAGCCAGAAAATCATAGACGTCCAGAACCACATCTTTGTAGGTCGGATCGTCCTGCATGGTTTCAGGATTACCCTGCGCGTGCATCAGACAGCAGGGGGCGTTTGCGGCCGCCGTCACCGCCGCCATCTCCGGATCAAAGGTAAAGGCGGCCACATCGTTCACCAAATCTGCGCCCGCTGCCAAAGCTGCCTGCGCCACCGGTGCCTTGCGCGTATCGATAGAGATGGCGACGTCGCCGCCTTCGCGGATCGCTTCGATCACAGGGGCTGTGCGCGCGATCTCGGCCTCGATCTCAACATAGGCCGCGCCGGGTCGCGTGCTTTCGCCGCCAATGTCCAGAATGTCCGCGCCGTGGTCGGCCATCGCACGGGCCTGCGCCAGCGCCGCATCGGGCGCATCAAACTGCCCCCCGTCCGAGAAACTGTCGGGCGTCACGTTCAGGATGCCCATCATGCGCGGCGTATCCATAGACAGACCGGCGATATCAGCACGGGAACCAGACAACCGATCCAGCACATCCGCAGGGGCCTCTGACGCGGGCACAACCTCCCCCGCGCCGTCCCGTTCGATCCGCTCCAGATGGGAGAACCAGCACCAACCGCCGGCAAGGACCAACGCGCCCTTGGGCCGAGTCGGATCCGTCATCGGAATGGGGCGCCAGTAGGTCATAGGGCGCGGGTCGGGACTGTACAGGCGGGGATATCCTCGCCCACGATGATCAACTCTTCCGCCGCCATATGCTCGGCAAACCACGCAACCAGTGCCTTGGCATCGCTGGGGCTGGCACTGGGCCCATCGACGGCATCCAGAACAATCTTGGACGGCGCCCAGACGCAAATCTGCCCGTTCTTCATCGCCCAATCCAATTCGGTACGCGTGCCAACGACCATGCAGCGCCGGTCCCGTCCCGCCAGCACCCATGCGTTCTGCTCGATCGCCAACAGGTCGATGCGTCGTTGCGCCATCGGGGCGCTGGACTGCGGTGCCGGTGTCGCAGATGCGCCGACACAAATAATCAGAGGCGCATCCTGTGCGGCCAGATCGTCGATCAGTGCTGTGATATCCGCGTTCTCAATCGCATCATTGGACAGAAAGACGATGCGCGGATGCGGATCCTCGACCGTTTCAACCGCGGCCTCTGGGTTGCCGCCCTGCTCACGGACGATCTCGACGCCCAAGGAATACGGCCCTCGGTCAATCTTTTCGATCCGCACGAAGACACGCAACGCTTGCGGCTCCAGCAAAATACGTTCGGCCACGCGCGCCGCCAGCGTTTCCAACAGGTTCAGACGTTCCGCGCCCAGTTCGGCGTCAATCGCCTCGGTCACGCGGTCATAAGACAGGATGCGGTCCACGTCGTCATCAATAGGGCCTTTTAGGGGCTCGACCTCAACCACGACGTTAAACTTAATCCGCTGCAGATGGCCCCGCTCCTGCTGGAACGCGCCAATCTCGACCTCTTGGATGTAGTCCCGCAATGAAATGCGGTCGCGCAGGCCACCGCTGCCGTCCGGTGCGGTCGCCTCGGCCCGTTCAGACGGATGGGCAAAAGCCAATTTCGTGTCGCTTGTCATCGGGCATCCCTCGCGTGGTTCGCATGGGATACTAAGCGAGGCGGCACGCCACAAGTGGCCGCGGACGTCACAGCGCCACCCCTTTGCGACGCGTTAGCCCTGACGATAAAAGTGATGCGAACCGATGGTCGTCGTGCGCGGGAAAACGCGGGCCCAACGCGGGCTGACAGCGCGGGTGTGATAATGGGTCGCCCCATCGGTCAGGCTGCGCGGTGCACCGTCCATCAACAGACGCGCGACTTTGCCCACACGTTCCCACGCGGCGGGTTCGTGAATGCGCTCGGGATTGCCGTCGCAGGTGTAGGTGAACTGGCAGGCATACTGCCGACCGGTGCCCTGATTGATGACACCGCATAGCGTGCTCGGGAAGCGGGAGCTGTCGACACGGTTCAGGATGACCTCACCCACAGCGAACATGCCGCGCACGCTTTCGCCGCGGGCTTCGAAATAGAGCGCCTCGGCAAGGCAGCGCCATTGCTCACCGCCGCTGGCGGTGGGTTGAGCGGCCAGAAAGGCGCGGTCATAAGTGATGACGTCGGGAGCTGTGGGGATGTTGCGAGCCGAGGCTGGAGGAACAGCCGTCAATGCGGCCACGCGGGCATCTGGCACCTGCTGGATCGCAGCGCGTTCCTGACCCAACAATGCCCCAAGGCGGGCGGCCAGAACCTCATCCGCTGCAACTGGTGCCGCCATCAGGGCCGCACAAGCCGTTACAAGTGCCTTCACCGTCCATCCAAAACGCTGCAACATGTCTTTGCTCAATATCTCATGCGGTCTGCCCCGCACCGGCGCGGCGTCTTTAGAAGAAAGGGGCCAAGAGGTCCAGCGCCCCCACCCGCGGCACAGGGCTGCAACGGTGCACGAAGGCCACAGAGGCCACAAGGAACCACAACATGTTGATATTGCGCGAAAGAGGACCGCCAGCCTTGGGCCTGTTAGCCCGCCAATCTGTCGCGGATGGCCAGCTGAGCAGCGGAAAGCCGCGCAACAGGGACACGGAAAGGTGAACAGGACACGTAGTCAAAGCCCTGCGCACGGCAGAATGCGATGGCATTCGTGTCACCGCCATGCTCGCCACAGATGGACAAAGTGACGTCTGGCCGTCCCTTACGACCTCGTTCCGCGCCAAGTTTCAGCAGCTCGCCTACGCCGTCCAGATCCAAAGTATGGAATGGATCCTCTTCATAAACATGGAGCTTGACGTAATCCGACATGAAGCGGCCCGCATCGTCGCGGGACAAACCATAAGTCATCTGGGTCAGGTCGTTGGTCCCGAACGACAGAAACGCGGCATGTTCCGCGATGTCCTGCGCACGGAGCGCCGCACGCGGGGTTTCCACCATGACACCAAGGCGATACTCGAAATCCACGCCCGTTTCGGACCGGACCGCAGCGGCGACCGCGTCAATGCGGGACTGGACCAATTCGACCTCACGCATGGCACTGACCAGCGGGATCATAATTTCGGGCACGATTGGCGCGTCTTCGGTCGAGACGGCAACAGTCGCCTGAAAAATCGCACGGGCCTGCATGTCGTAAATTTCCGGCACGGTCAGACCCAACCGCACGCCGCGCATCCCCAGCATCGGATTGTATTCGGATAGATCATCGACCCGCGCCGTGACTTCCGCCATCGGCACGTCCAGCAATTCGGCCAGCTCCCGCATGCCCGACTTGCTCGCGGGCAGGAATTCGTGCAGCGGCGGGTCAAACAGACGGATACAAACGGGGCGCCCTTCCATGATCTGGAAAAGCTCCGTGAAGTCGGACCGCTGAAGCGGCATGAGACGTTCCAGAACGGCGGCGCGCCCTTCGGGCTTTTCAGCGAAGATCATCTCGCGCATCAGATCGACGCGGTCGCCATCAAAGAACATGTGCTCGGTGCGGCAAAGGCCAATGCCCTGCGCCTCGAAATTTCGGGCCGTCCTGGCATCTGCGGGCGTGTCTGCATTGGCACGAATGCCGATGTCACGCGCCTCATCTGCCCATGCCAGCAGGGTCTGGAACGAATCATCAAGGGCAGCTTCCAGCATCGCAGGCTCACCTGCCAGAACCTGACCCGTTGTGCCGTCGACCGTGACGACGTCGCCCTCGTTAAAAATACGCCCGTCGGGGGCCTTGATCATGCGCTTGCGTTCATCAACCTCAAGATCAGCGGCCCCGACGATACAGGGCAAACCGATCCCGCGACCAATGACAGCCGCGTGGCTGGTGATGCCACCACGCAGGGTGACAACGGCGGCGGCGGCATGCATGCCACGGATGTCTTCCGGCGTCGTCTCTCGGCGGACAAGCACGCAGGGTTCGTGGCGGGCCGCACTGGCCTGCGCCTCATTGG
>JAHDFG010000005.1:0-11809 GCA_020628265.1 Pseudooctadecabacter sp.
TCGCAACCCCCTCGACCCATGCCTTCGCCACTGAGAGTTTCAAGTCGAAGGACCTGCTGCATTTGCCATTTGGCGCAGAGGTCGTGGTGACGGACGAGCGCCACAAGATGTTTGAAACACCCCACGGGTTCATCCCGAAAAAACACCTGCGCCCTTTGGATCAGCTGTTCAAAGATCCCGCCACAGTCGCGCAGCAGTTCTTCGGGGTGCCATATCTTTGGGGCGGCAATTCAACCCTTGGTGTGGATTGTTCGGGTCTCGTTCAGGCAAGTTTCATGGCCTGCGGATATGCCTGCCCCGGTGACAGCGACCTGCAGCGCGACGGCTTCGGAGTGCATCTGCCTGAGGATGCTGACCTGCAGCGGGGTGATCTCATCTTCTGGAAAGGTCACGTCGGGATCATGGTTGATGCAGACACCCTGCTCCATGCAAACGCGCATCACATGGCCACGGTCTACGAAGGGCTGGAACAAGCCACCCTGCGGATCAAGGCACAGGGCGACGGAGATATTCTGGCGCGTAAACGCGTGGCTTAGTCAACCGAGCGGATCAGCTTGCGTTCGAGCACGCGCAAGACCTGCCGTAGATCATTGCCGCGCTTCAAAATCTGGCCTTCCATACCCAGAACAACGTATTGCCCCTGCTTCAGTCGCAGCGCGGGACGCTTTTCAATGCGGTAGACAGGGTGTTCAGCCGTGCGGCGGAAAACGGAAAAGACGGCCACGTCTTTCAGATGCGAAATGCCATAGTCCCGCCATTCTCCGGCCGCCACAAAACGCCCGTAAAGGGACAGAATCTGGTTCAGTTCGGTGCGATGAAACGCGACTTGCGCGGGCGCGCGTCCGGGAAAGGGAAGGGGTGCATTCATATGTCCAGACTTGCCCCTTCGCCGCGTTAAATCAAGCCGTCGCGCCGACTTGTTCGGCCCAATGCCAGAAAATGCCTTGCCGTGATCCAATTCGCGTCACAATTGCCGGTCAAACAGACATCATCGTAAGTCCCCCAAGGGCATGTAGTATCAGCCCCCACCCAGTCGTGTCCTTGGGGTGACTTCGACCCCTTCCGATCAGTAGCACCCGATGGATGCGATGGTATTGGTGCCATCAATCTGAAAGTTTAGGCGGTCCTGCCGGAAGTCCATTGTTATGGCGGTGCCTGGTCGAATGACCCGGACCGGCCGCATGATCAGCACCGTTTCAAGGGCCGTTGCGTCCTGTCCGATAAGGTTTGCGTAGGCTGCTGCCCCGCAGGTGTCTTCGTTCGGCGCAGGCAGTGCGGGACGTGTCGCGGCGGTTGGTGCTGGCGCCTCACAGGCGGCGAGCAGGGCAACGGGAAGCAAATACAAAAAACGTGTCATATAGCCAGTATCGGCATTCCATCTTTTTGACGCAACGGGGATTGCAAGGCGGATGCGTTTCCCACAGGCTTGGCGGCAACAAAGGGAGGTTCAAAATGCGTACACGTGCTGCTGTTGCAACTGCTGCCGGAAAGCCGCTTGAGATTATGGAGGTCAACCTTGATGGCCCTCGTGAGGGCGAGGTTCTGGTTGAGATCAAGGCGACGGGTATTTGCCATACAGATGAATTCACATTGTCAGGCGCGGACCCTGAGGGGCTATTTCCGGCAATCCTTGGCCATGAGGGCGCAGGTGTGGTCGTTGATGTCGGCCCTGGCGTGACATCGCTGAAAAAGGGAGATCACGTGATCCCGCTTTACACGCCGGAATGCCGTGAATGCGAATACTGCCTGAACCCAAAGACAAACTTGTGTCAGTCGATCCGCTCTACCCAAGGGCAGGGGCTTATGCCTGATGGCACGTCTAGGTTCAGCACGCTCGATGGGGACCCGATCCTGCATTACATGGGCTGTTCCACCTTCGCCAATCACACGGTTCTGCCGGAAATCGCACTGGCCAAAGTACGCCCCGACGCGCCGTTTGACAAAATCTGTTACATCGGTTGCGGCGTGACGACAGGTATTGGTGCCGTGATCAACACCGCCAAGGTCGAGATCGGTAGCCGCGCGATTGTCTTCGGGCTCGGCGGCATTGGTCTGAACGTGATCCAAGGGCTGCGTCTGGCTGGCGCGGATCAGATCGTGGGCGTTGACCTGAACCCCGCCAAAGTGCCTATGGCCGAACGTTTCGGTATTACCGATTTCGTAAATCCGGCGGAGGTCGACGGCGATATGGTCGCGCATCTGGTGAACCTAACCAAGGGTGGGGCCGACTATACCTTTGACGCAACCGGCAACGTAGATGTCATGCGCACTGCGCTTGAGTCCGCGCACAAGGGCTGGGGCGAAAGCATCATCATCGGTGTCGCCCCTGCAGGTGCCGAAATCTCTACCCGTCCGTTCCAGCTGGTCACGGGCCGCAGCTGGCGCGGGACGGCTTTTGGCGGCGCGCGTGGCCGTACGGACGTGCCGCAGATCGTGGATTGGTACATGGAGGGCAAGATCGAGATTGACCCGATGATCACCCACACCATGGGTCTTGATGACATCAATAAGGGGTTCGATCTGATGCATGCCGGCGAGAGCATCCGCTCGGTCGTTCTCTATTGATCACGAACCTTGATGAACTGGCGCGGTCCCTGACAACAGGGGCCGCGCCTTTTGCGTTTTGTGGGATTGCGGTGTCTCGGGCGGGCCAGCGGTCGTTTGCGGTATCTTCAGACAGGGACGTGACGCCCGACACCTTCTGGCGTGCCGCGTCGATCTCGAAGATCGTGGTGGGACGGGTGGCTCAGGCGCTCTTCGGGGACGGCGATGCCACCGTCGAGGAAGCGCTGGGCCAGCCCTTTGTTGCACCTGCAGGAGAGAAACCGACAGTCGCCCAATTGGCCAGCCATCAATCCGGTATCTGGGACAACGGCGGATATTTGGTGCCGCCGGATGTGCGTTTGTCTGACTGGCTGGATGAGGCCGGAACGGCGATTTGGTCAGACGCTCCACCCGGGCAGCAGCTCATTTACAGCAATCTTGGCTATCTTATCCTCGCCGCCTGTTGCGAGCGCGCTTCCGGCCTGCCGCTCAGCGATCTGGCCAACACATATGTTTTTGAGCCCCACCGACTGTCCGCAGGGTTCAACTGGATCGGCGTGCCCGAGAGTGTTTCGGTGTTGCCGACCTATCGACGCGACAAAGATGGGGTGTTGCAGCCCCAGATCGATGCGCCCCCTGTGAAGCCCGACATGACGACCTACCAGATCGGCGAAAGCACGGCCCGCCTATCCCCGCAGGGCGGTTTGCGGTTATCGCTCAACGGCGCGCTGACATTGGCCGAAAGCCTCTCGGACGGTCCAAATGACAGGCTATGGGTTGATGACGCGCCTGCAGGACCACTCTTTCAGCATTACGGTTGGGGCGTGCAACTCTACGACACGCCAGCGTTCTACCCGCGTCCGTTGATCGGACATTTTGCCAATGCCTACGGGTTCTGTGGCGGCGTCTGGCATGACCCAACAGCCAAAATTTCTTTTGCCTACGGGCTAAATGGCTTGGCAGAAGGAGATGAGGCCGACGGGTTGCGACCCGAAGAAATAGCGATTTTCGATGCAGTCGCTCAGACGGCGTAGCGGGCGAGGAACGTCTTCACCGCCCCATCTACGATCCGCTTCTTCTGCGCATCGGTGAACGATTTATCCATGCTGAAGACCAGACGCGGGAAAAGATCGGCTTTGCACAATTCACCAAACTGATCGGCGGCCAAGGGCAGGTCGTCGATCTCAAGCTCGCCACGCGAGATGCCGACCTTCATGAACTCGATCAGGCGTTCGCGGACCAGCGCGGGGCCGCTGTCATAAAACTCCCGCCCCAATTCTGGGAAACGGTCGCTTTCGGCCACACAAAGGCGGAACACGCGCTGCCCGAACTCCGACGTAAAGAATTCAACCATCTGCCACGCGGCCTCGGTCAGGACGGTCCCGACAGGCTTTGACATGTCGATGGTCTCAACAGCTGAATCCGCCTGACGGATACATTCCGTTTTGGCGACCTCCATGAACAGCAGCCGCTTGTCTGGGAAATAGCTGTAAAGCGTGGCCTTGGACACACCGGCGGCCTTCGCGATGTCGTCGACGCTGGCCCCTTCGAACCCGTCAGACATAAAGATTTTGCGAGCCCCATCGAGAACCTGATCGAACTTGCGTCCGCGTTTCACTGTGGGTGTGCCGTCAGCCATTGGGTGTCTCCTTGCCCTCAATATAAACTGGTCCGTTTAGTACGGGCAAGGAGAGGTGAGATCACTCATCCACTATGCAAGTGTCTGACGTCGCGTCGAAGGATTGGCAATCCTGTGTGACGGTTTCGGCGTCTGCGGGCGGGAAGTGCAGGTTTGGCAGGCTGAAGGTGATGCCACCGGCTGCTGCGGTGGAGGCAAACAGGAGGCTGACAGCGGCGGCGGATGCGAGGGTTTTCATCATGATTCCTTTTGATCTGAACTCTGCGTTCAGTTATCTAAACTGTACGGTTCAGTTTGCAAGATATAAATGAACTGACCGGTTCACTTTTGTCGGTCGAGTGAGGCAGAATCCGGCTTTTGCGGTGCGAAGGCCGGTGCTAAGGCTGTCGGTATGTTGGATATTTTTCTCCAGACGCTGCCCTTTTTCGCCCTGATCGGGCTGGGGTACGGGGCTGGCCGAACGGGATTTTTCACGCCCGAGGCTACGGCCTATCTGACGAAATTCGTCTTCTACTTCGCCTTGTCGGCGATGTTGTTCCGGTTTTCGGCCAACCTGTCGCTCTCCGAGATCATCGATTGGCCCTTCGTTTTCGCCTATCTGTGGGGGTCACTCTTCGTTTATCTGATCGCCACGGCAGTCGCCCTCCTACGCAAGCGCGGGGTTGAGGAAGCCGCGGTGGAGGCCCAATGCGCCGTCATCGGCAACGTTGGCTTCTTGGGCATCCCCATGCTGGTGCTATTGCTGGGCGATGCGGCCATCGGACCTGTGATGCTTGTCTTGGCGGTGGATCTGATCGTGTTCGGATCGCTGATCGTTATCCTGATCACCGGATCCCGCGACGGACGCATGTCATTGGGTATCCTGCGGACGGTCGGGATCGGCCTGCTCAAGAACCCCATGATCGTCTCAATCTCGTTGGGTCTGCTTGTTTCGGCTCTGTCCCTCCCGATTCCCGGACCCGTGAATGAATTCCTGTCGATCCTAGGTGCAGCGGCAACGCCGGGTGCCTTGTTTGCGATTGGCGCCTCTCTTGCCAGTAAGTCGGCCGAACGCTTGGCGGTGGCCGGTTGGCTTTCATTCGCCAAGCTGGTCTTGCACCCCGCCGCGGTTGCCTTTGCGGCCTTTGTCATGTTGCCTGTTGATCCCTATGCCGCGGGTGTGATGGTTGCCGCTGCGGCCTTGCCCGTCGCTGGAAATGTCTACATCCTTGCCCAGCACTACGGTGTCGCACCCGCGCGGGTGTCCGCCTCCATCCTCATCTCAACGGCGATCAGTGTGTTGACTGTTTCCCTCGTGATCGCTGCCGTCACCAATTAGGACCTGAACCATGACCGACCAAAGCCCGCCGACCTATCAGGCCCTGCCGCTGCCAGATCGCGCCGACTACGATGACGCGCAAATGCAGGCCGAGGCGGACCGGTTCTACGAGCATGTAAAAACCCGCCATTCCATTCGCGACTACACGGACCGCCCTGTGCCCAAAGCCGTGATCGAGGCCTGCGTCCGCGCCGCCGGAACAGCGCCCAGCGGCGCGAACCAGCAACCATGGCATTTCGTGGCGATCAGCGATCCGGAGATGAAGTCCCGCATCCGCGCAGCCGCCGAAGAGGAAGAGGAAAAGTTCTACGGCGGGGGCGGTGGTGATGCGTGGCTGAAGGCGCTGGAACCGATTGGCACCGATGCCAGCAAGCCGCACCTTGATATCGCCCCATGGCTGATCGTGATCTTCGCGCAGCGATGGGGGTATCGTAACGGCGAGCGGATCAAACACTATTACGTGCCCGAAAGTGTCGGCATCGCCACCGGAATGTTGATCACGGCGCTGCATACCGCAGGCCTGTCCTGTCTGACCCACACTCCCAATCCGATGAAATTCCTGAATGAGCTGTGCGACCGGCCCGAGAACGAAAAGCCCATTATGATCCTTGCTGTGGGGCATCCGGCAGAGACCGCGACGGTGCCTGCCGTGGCCAAGAAGAAGAAAGACCTGCCCGAAATTCTGACCACTTACGAAGGAAACACCTGATGGAGACGATCTCGACCAATACCTGTTTCGGCGGGGTTCAGGGGGTCTACAAACACGCCTCGGACGTGACGGGCACCGACATGACCTTCGCGCTGTTCCTTCCAGCCGAGGCGCAAGACGGCCCCGTGCCTTTGCTGTGGTTCCTATCGGGTCTGACCTGCACCCATGAAAACGCGATGACCAAGGCAGGGGCACAGGCTTGGGCTGCGGAGCAAGGGATCGCACTGTGTTTTCCCGATACCTCGCCCCGCGGCGAGGGCGTGCCCGATGACGACGCATATGATCTGGGGCAGGGCGCGGGGTTCTACATCGACGCCACGCAAGCGCCTTGGGATAAGCATTTCAAGATGTGGAGCTACATCGCGGATGAATTGCCCGCACTGCTGGGCGCCGAATTTCCGCTTGATATGGATCGACAATCCATCACCGGCCACTCCATGGGCGGGCACGGCGCGTTGACGATGGCGATGGCCCTCAAGGGGCGGTTCCGGTCCGTGTCGGCCTTTTCTCCGATCCTGAACCCCACGCAAAGTGACTGGGGCCGCAAACAGTTCGCGGCCTATTGGGGGGATGAGGCGAATTGGGGCTCGCACGACGCGACCCTATTGATGCAGGGCGGCGGCTTTGACGGCCCGATGTTGATCGACACCGGTACCGACGACCAGTTTTGGGATCTGCTGGGCACAGACGCTTTCGCAACGGCGTTTGCCAGCCAGCGTCAGCAGGGCCAAATCCGCCTGCAACAGGGGTACGATCACAGCTATTTCTTTATTTCGACCTTCATGGAAGACCACGTCGCCTTCCATGCGGATGCGCTCTGGCGATGATCTACGTGGACGCGGACGCCTGCCCCGTGAAAGCAGAGGTCGAGAAGGTCGGGACTCGGCACCAGATCAAGATGTTCATCGTGTCCAACGGTGGTTTGCGCCCGTCGGTCAACCCGTTGGTGGAAACCGTTATTGTGCCCGACGGGCCAGACGTGGCGGATATGTGGATCGCGGACCGTGCTGGCGCGGGCGACGTCGTGATCACCGGCGACATCCCTCTTGCCGCGAAATGTGTGGAGGCTGGCGCTCGGGTTCTCAAACACAATGGTGAGGCTTTGACGCAGGCCAACATCGGCAACATCCTCGCCACCCGCGACCTGATGGCCGACATCCGCGCTGCCGATCCGTTTCGGACGGGCGGTGGAAAGGGCTTCACTAAGGCGGACCGGTCGCGTTTCCTCGATGCGTTAGAGCGCGAGTGCCGCGCCGCGAAACGGCTTTGAGCCTCGCCCAAACCTGCTAATCTGCCGCCAAACTGGAGGGTCCGACATGGCCGTGAAGGCGATTGTTTTTGACATCGGGAATGTGCTGATCGAATGGCAGCCCGAGCGGTTCTATGACGCCGTGATCGGGGTCGACCGTCGCACCGCGTTCTTTGACGCCATTGACCTGCATGCGATGAACGATCGTGTGGATCAGGGTGAGACGTTCCATGAGGTGATCGCTGAAACCGCCGCTGCCCATCCCGATTGGGCCGATGAGGTGATGATGTGGCACGACCGTTGGATCGAAATGGCGGCACCCGTGATCGACCATTCCGTGCGCGTGTTGCGCGCCTTGCGCCGAGCAGGTCACCCAGTTTTCGCGCTGTCGAACTTCGGCATCCAGACGTTTGAGATCGGCGTCCGCGAATACCCCTTCCTTGAGGAGTTCGACCGGCGATACATCTCGGGTCATATGGGGGTGACCAAACCCGCTGCCCGCATCTATGAGATGTTGGAGGAGGATTGCGGCGTGCCGCCCGAGGGCCTTCTGTTTGCTGATGACCGTCAGGAAAATCTTGATGCCGCTGCCGCACGAGGCTGGCAAACGCATCTGTTCACGGATCCCCAAGGCTGGGCCGACCGATTGGTCGCCGAAGGTCTTTTGACACCGGAGGCTGCACAATGACGGTCATGATTCCCTTTGCCGAAGGTGAGGTCGGCCTCGACTGGCTTGATCTGACGGATGCCCTCGCAGCGGGCCACGCGCGCCCCAAAGGCAGTGTTGAGGATGTGTTCCTCTACCGTGATCACGACACGCTGTTGAACCGGTCCGCATGGATCGACGGGATGGGATTGGCTGTGAAATGCGCCACTGTCTTTCCCAAGAACAAGGAAAACGGACGGCCGATGATCCACGGTGCCGTGAACCTGTTTGCCGACACCACCGGAGAGCTGGAAGCGATCCTTGATTTCCATCTTGTGACCAAATGGAAAACCGCTGGGGATAGTCTGCTGGCCGCCCGTCGGTTGGCGCGACCGGACAGCAAACGCATTCTGATCGTGGGGGCGGGCACCGTCGGGCGGTCGCTCTGGCAGGCCTATGGTGCAGCGTTTCCCGAAGCATCCTTCACCATCTGGAACCGTTCTGCAGACGGAGCCGCCGATTTTGCCGCCGATTGTCCGGGTGTCACGATTGCCCCCGATCTTGAGGCTGCTGTGGGCGAGGCTGACATCGTGACCTCGGCCACGATGACGACCGAACCCATTCTCAAAGGCGAGTGGTTCCAGCCCGGCCAGCACATCGACCTGATCGGCGCATACCGTCCCGATATGCGCGAGGTTGATGACACCGCCTTGCTGCGTTCCCGCGTCTTCGTGGACAGCACCAACACGACGATGGATCACATCGGAGAGTTGAAAATTCCGTTGGCAGAAAACGTGATCGAGCGCGATCACGTGGTGGCCGATTACTACGACTTGTCCGCGTTTCAGCGTACGTCTGACGATGAGATCACACTCTTCAAGAACGGCGGCGGCGCCCACCTTGATCTGATGACCAGCCGCTACATTCTGGATGTCTGGAAGGGTCGCCAGTCATGATGGGATGGGTCATTCCGCTGGCAGTCTTGGGCGGTTTGGCCATCTGGCCATGGCTGGATGAAAGCCGCAGGCACCCGTCACAGGCGTTTCGCGACAAGGCACCCGGCCGGTTCGCGAAATTGTCACGCGGTGTGACCCATTACCAATGGCTTGGTGCGACGCGGGGTCCTGTCATCGTGTGTGTACACGGGCTGACGACGCCAAGCCCGGTCTGGTACGCAATCGCCAAGGGGCTCGGCGCGCTCGGATTTCGTGTGCTGGTCTATGACCTTTACGGGCGCGGCTTTTCAGACGCACCCGCTGGCACTCAGGACGATACGTTCTTCGTGGATCAATTGAACGAGCTTCTGGATCATCAGCAGATCAGGGATGATGTGACGTTGATGGGCTATTCGATGGGCGGTTCAATCGCCACCGCCTATGCCGCGGCACATCCCGCAAGAGTGCGGCGGCTGGTTCTTCTGGCCTCTGGCGGCATGTGGTTGCGCGAAGACCGTTTGACCGAATTTGCGCGCACAGTCCCTGTCTTTGGTGACTGGCTTCACAGCGTTGTCGTGGCCCGCAAAGATCGCCGCGCCCTGCGTCGACAATTGGGGCGGACGTTCGACATTACCGGCATCGTCGAGTTGCAGCTGTCTGAATTCGAAAGCCGCGGCTTTCTGCGATCTGTCCTGTCCAGCAGGAGAAACATGCTGGCCCAATCGCTGGAAGACGAACACCGGATCATCGGCCGCGCTGACATTCCGGTCATCGGCATCTGGGCCGAGAAGGACGACGTGATCCCGTTGAAGTCCCTTGGAACCTTGTCCCAATGGAACCGCAACGTCCGGCAGGAAGTCATCGAAGGCGCAGGGCACGATCTTGCCTACGCGCGTTCAGAGGATGTCGTGACTGTCCTGCGCGACGTCTTGCGAGAAGACATGGCCCAGTAGCGAATTCAATGCACGGATTAGGCTGCAGCGGCAGCCGGGGTGTCTCGGTTTTCCCGAATGGGCAGGTGCACAATGGCAGAGAACGCCCCGACGGCCACGCCAACCCACCAAACAGCGGTATAGCTGCCATAAGCGTCATAGAGACGCCCCCCGAGCCAGACGCCAAGGAAGCTCCCCAGCTGGTGGCTGAAGAAGACGATCCCGTACAGCGTGCCCATGTAGCGCAAGCCGTAGATATGCGCGACAAGCCCGCTGGTCAGGGGCACGGTCGCCAGCCATAGGGACCCCATCACGACCGAGAAGATGATCACAGTGGTGGGTGTGATCGGGAAGGCGATGAACAGGGCCGCCGCAATCGTCCGACCGGTGTAGATGCCCGCCAGCAGGTACTTCTTGGAATAGCGTTTGCCAGCCCAGCCGGCCAACAGGGTGCCCGCGATATTGGCTAGCCCGATCAGGGAAATGGCGATGGCACCCAGTGCCGATGTGGTCGTGATCCCGAGGTTGTGCAGCGCACCCCCCGGCAGGATCGGGCCGCACATCTCGGTAATCATGGCGGGGAAGTGGGCGGTGATGAACGCCAGCTGGTAGCCGCAGGAAAAGAAGCCAAGGAAGATCAGCGTATAGGACGGGTCCTTGAACGCCCGTGTGATAACCTGACCGATGGTTTCTTCAAGCTCTGCCTTGGATGCGGCGTTCGGGGCCTTCATCATCGGCAGGGTCAGCAGCGAGGCAAGGACGAGGCCCGCAAACACTAGAAACACGCTTTGCCACGTCATCAGGGTCAAAAGGTATTCAGCCAATGGCGCACCGAAGACCTGCCCCGCAGACCCCGCGGCGGTCGCGATGGCAAGCGACATGGACCTGTGTTCATCCGATGCGGCGCGGCCTACCACGGCCAAAATCACGCCAAAACCCGTTCCAGCGATGCCGAAACCCACAAGCCAAGCGTAAGTCTGGTGCCCGATGGGAGAGATCGAGTTGGCGGACAAAACAAGACCCGCCGCATAGACCAATGCCCCCAGAATGATTGCTTTGCGGTCCGTAAGCCGCTCCGCCAAGGCGCCGAAAATGGGTTGGCCAATCCCCCAAGCGAGGTTTTGGATCGCAATCGCGAGCGAGAATTCAGCCCGTGCCCAGCCAAACTCTTCGGCAATGGGGATCTGGAACACGCCGAACGAAGCGCGGACAGCGAAGCTGACCATGATGATGATACATCCCGCGATCAGGACGGGCGTGACAAGGCGTGCGTCTGTTTTCATGGCGCGACTTTGACCGTGGCCGTTGCTGTCGTCAATTTGCAAGATGTGATGGGGCGCATGACATTTTGTGGGGGCGGCCATAATTTTGAAATTTTGGCGCGCGGCCTTCAAATATTTGCACTTGTTCGCATCTGCGGCGTAAGTGAAGGCAATGACCGACCTTCTGACTGAATATGACAAACGCATTGCTGCAGGTGACTTGACCGATGATCCGGTCCAGCGCGCCGCCCTGCCTCATCTTGAGAGGGTGCGAACAGCGGTGATGACGGCCCCGCCGCCTGCCAAACGCGGCTTGTTTCGCAAGGCCGCGCCAGTTGAAGCACCGAAGGGTTTGTACCTGTGGGGGGGCGTTGGCCGCGGAAAATCCATGCTGATGGATATGCTGTTCGATCTGGTCGAGGTGCCAAAGCAACGCATCCATTTTCACGCGTTCATGCAATGGGTCCATGAAAGCATCGCCGCCGCCCGCGCCAAAGGTGTGGATGACGCAATTGCGCCTGTGGCCGCCGATCTGGCTGCACGGGTCCGGTTTCTTGCGTTCGACGAAATGCAGA
>JAHDFG010000005.1:11909-17013 GCA_020628265.1 Pseudooctadecabacter sp.
GTGGCCGCCGATCTGGCTGCACGGGTCCGGTTTCTTGCGTTCGACGAAATGCAGATCAGCGACATCACCGATGCGATGATCGTCGGCCGCCTGTTTGAGGCGCTCTTTGCGGCGGGCGTCACGGTGGTGACGACGTCGAACCGCGTGCCGGATGATCTTTATAAGGACGGGCTGAACCGACAGCTCTTCCTGCCGTTCATCGCCCTTCTGAAAGAACGGATGGAGGTGCACGAACTGGCCAGCGATGTGGATTATCGCCAGACGGTTCTGGATGGCGCGCCTGTCTACTTTTCCCCGAATGACGCTGCCGCCAAGGCTGGCATCGAAGCCTTGTGGAACGGATTGATCCAGTCTGAACCGGCCCCGCTGACGCTGCGCGTCAAAGGCCGCGATGTGGTCATTCCGGCCTTTGCCAATGGCGTCGCCCGTGCGCGGTTCAGGGACCTGTGCGGTGTACCCTTGGGCGCAGCAGACTACCTTGCCTTGACCGACGCGGCACGTGTTCTTGTCCTCGAAGATATTCCTCGCCTCAGTCGCAGTAACTTTAACGAGGCCAAACGCTTCGTTACCCTGATTGACGCTGTTTACGAGGCGAAGGTCCGCCTTATCGCGAGCGCCGCCGCCGCACCCGAGATGCTCTACGTCGAAGGGGAGGGCGTGTTCGAGTTTGAGCGCACCGCAAGCCGCTTGCGAGAGATGCAGGGCGATGGTTGGGGGCAGGACGCCTAGACGTTGTCGATTTGCGGGATCACAAGCCGCTGGCCCACGCGAATGCGGTCAGGGCTGGAAAGCAGTCCACGGTTGGCCTCGAAAATGGCCTCGTAATGCTCGACTGAGCCGAAGAAAGTGATCGAGATCTTTCCAAGGCTGTCGCCGGGCTGAACGGTGTAGAAGCGGGCCTGCACGGCCTCCGTGGCCTGTTGGACCACGCGGACTTCCATGCCTTGGGTGTTTTCCGGCGTGGCCTCGGGGATGGACGGCGCGGGCCCACCGGCCGCCAACTGTGCTTGGGTGACGATGTTCGTCAGCAGGACATGGGTGTCCACACGCCCGTCCGACGTCACAAGGATTTCCGGCACAGCGACAGTTCCTTCTGCCGCAGCAGTGTTGACGATCTGGTCGATTTCCTCGTCAGAGGTTCCGGCGCGCAAGGCTGCGATCACGATGGCCTCCAGCGTGTCACGTTCCTGCAGAACGGATGTGTTGCCCGTCGCGGCTTCGATTCCTGCCAGAATCTCGGATGTGGACTGACGTTGGGTTTGCGCATTGGTCGTCACCGGCTTCACGCCGGCAAAGCCCAATTCGGCCAGAACGTTGTTTGTCATATCGCTAAGGCGGGTGTCGTCAGTGCTGGGGCGGGCCACATCCACACGGCGGGGTGCTTCGATCAGGCCGGTCTGCGGGTCCGTCGCAAGGGGCGCCGTTTCCTGCAGCGCCGCTTCCGCAAGGCTGGCGATGTCCTGTGGGGCCGCACGGGTCACCTCAACCTCGTCGTTGGCTGCGGCCGTCTCTTCGACAGGCGTCCCGAGCCTGTCCTGCGCAACGGTCTCGTCGCCGCCGCCAAAGGGCCGGAACACAATCAAGCCGCAGATGAACACGGCGAAAACAAAAAGGGCGACAACAGTGCGGATCATGGGAGGGCCTCTTGCGGCATTAGCCGGAGTTTGCGGAAGTCTGAACGGTCAGGCCGACGTGAACCCACGCCTGCATCCCGCCACGGTAATAGAAAAGTTTTTCGGGCGGGTAGCCCGCAGCCAACAGGTTCTTGATGGCTTGTGCTGCATCGCCGGACCAGACCCCGCCGCTGTAGACCGCAAGGTTCATCGCGGTGGAATAGTCCAGAGTGCCGTCGCCGCGCGACGTGGCACCCAATGCGCGCAGAATATCATCACGGAACCGGTTTTCTTCATGCAGCGTCGCCGCCGGAACGTTTACCGCACCTGGGATAGCACCCGTGGCAAAGTCTTGCGGGCCGCGCGTGTCCAGCAAAAGGCCGGTTCCGTCACTGACGGTGGATTCAAGGTAGCGCATGACTTCAAGCTCACCGATGGTCATCACACCTTCGGCGACGCGGATCGGCTGAATGCAGTCGGGCGGGCAAGCCCGAGCCGTCCGTGCAAAATCGCCTTGAAGCGTAGCGCTTTGATCCTGTTCGCGCTGGATGGTGAACGTCTGCCCGTTCAGGGTGAACGTGCTTTCGGTCTTGAATGTCGTGATCCGCACGTCTTGTGCGCTGGCACTGCTGGCCAAGGCCACGAGGCAAGCGGTGATTGCGTGTCTTGCCAATGTCTTCAACTGCCTTCCTCCGTTCTTGCCTTTGCCCTGTCCTGCAGGGGGAATTTCGTGGGGCGCGCCCTTATGTCCTGATCGATCAAGTGGGCGCGCCCCACCTCGCAAGATCGATTCTGCCTGTCGAAACAGAAGGACGAGCCTTTGGCTCGCCCCCCCGCCCTGCCAAGATCGTGTGACGCCCTTACGGATGCGCCGAATTAAGCCGCAACAGCGGCAAGCAGGTCAGCCGCTGTGGGTGTTGAAAACAAAGCGCGAGAATCTACGCGGATGAAACGTGCCTGCCGGACCGGAGGGGTGGTGCGGTGGCGGGTGTTCTGGGACGGGGTCATTGGTTGCCCCCTTGTGCGGCTGTCTCGATCGTCAGGCCGAGAGACGCCCAAACCTGCATGCCGCCGCGGTAGTAGGCGATCTTTTCCGCAGGGTATCCGGCGTCGATCATATCGGTGATGAACGCGGGGGCGTCCTGTGTCGCAGGCCCGTCGTCATAGATCACAAGGCTCAGGACGTCGTCAAAGCTGAAGATGCCCTGAAACTGCTCCGCACCCAGCGCCATCAAAATCTCGTCACGGTAGGGATTGGTTGGGGCAATTGTCGCGGAGGGAATATTGACAGATGCGGGGATGAAGCCGACGCCGCGGTCAGCTGGCAATCGCGCGTCAATCAGCAGCCCGTCACCGGCCTCGACCTCGGTGGACAAGAAGGTAATGACGTCCAGCTCTCCGATTGTGGCGACGTTGGGGGCCGCGAACATGGGGGACAAGCAGGGGGAAATGCAGTCGGATGCTGCGCGGCTGACCACATCGAGGGCGGCCGGCGGCAGATTGGCGGAGCGGGAAATCGTGATGTCTTGGCCGTTGAACGTGAAGACAGCGTCGTCAGTAACGGGCAACGTTTGCGCCACGCAAACGGTCGAAACAGTCAAGAATAGGCACGCCAAAGCTGTGCGTTTCATCCCTCGTCCCCCAACGACTTGGTCGCAACATCTTGTGGCAGTCTTGTTCTTGTTGCGCCCAAATAGACTTAATATCCAGATATAGACCCGATGCGAATCAGGCGTCAAAGGAAAAACGAATCGCCGATTCGTTTTTTTGAGGAACGTTTCGTCAGTTGCTGGCAGATTGCGCGGTGAACGCGGAGGTGTCCTCAATGGATCCAAGCAGTGCTACGCCACCACAGTCCAGATTGATCGTTCCGGCCGCAAAGACCGGAAAGCGGGTGTAGCGGTTGATCATGCTGTCGGTGCGCCAGACGTTGTTGACACAAACGTCCTGAGCGTTGGTGCCGGAATTGAACCCGAAGCCGGGGTCGCCGCAATCATCGGCACGACCCCCTGCATTCCAGGCCTGACCCTTGGGGCCGTCGTGCATCCCACCTGTCGGAAAAACCATACCGCGCGGATCGAAGCTGAGGTTCCAACTCGTCGTCGGGGTAAGCTGCCGCATGTCCCAAGCCCCCAGCGGGACATCATCCTTGAAGCCTTGAATGAAGAAGGCGGTGATGTCGTTGTGCGTGAGCAGCGGCTCGTCCATCAGCTCGTCTGGAACGGTCATGGTGCCTTCCATGCGGTATCCGTTCGCCCCCTCCCAGCAAAACTCGAAATCCGCAGCGGTGGCGGGGGACGCAAGCGCAAGAAGTAGGGCCGCAGCACGGATCATGTGTTTTCCCGAATAGCGTGGCCCGCGAAATAAAGGGAACCACATATAAGGATGCGGGCATTGGGCGCATCTTGTGCGATCCGGTCAAGCGCGGCTGTCAGGCTGTCGGCGGTTTCGGCAGGAATGCCCACATCGGTCGCCGCTTGGGCCGTGGTTTGGGCGGGCAGGGTGTTTTGCTCGCCGGGAATGTCACAGGCGATCAGGCCAGTGGCGTGGTCGGCCAAGGGGCGCATGAAGCCCGCGACGTCCTTGGTGTTGAGCATGCCGCAAATCAGATGTGTCGGCTTTTGGGGCAGACGGGCCAGCGTTGCGGCAATGGCGTGACCGGCGGCGGGGTTGTGGCCACCGTCGAGCCAGAGTTCAGCCGGCGCGCAGCGGTCAGCCAGCGCGCCGGTGGACAACCGTTGCATACGCGCAGGCCAATCGGCGTTGACCATGGCTGCCTCGCACCCAGCCTCGTCCGCACCAAGGTGACGAAGGGCGGCCAGAACAGCACCTGCGTTCTGGATCTGGTGCGGGCCGGGCAGGGCGGGGAGGGGCAGATCGAGCAGGCCAGTTTCGTCCTGATAGATCAGGCGGTCGCGTTCCTCAAAGGTGTGGAAGTGTTGCCCGTAGGCAAGGATTGGGGCGCCCAGCCGCTCCGCTGTGCCTTCGATGACCTCTGCGGCGGCGTCATGTTGGGGGCCGATGATCGCCGGCACACTCCGTTTGATGATCCCTGCCTTTTCAGCGGCAATCTTCGGCAGCGTGTCGCCAAGAAACTGCTGGTGGTCCATGTCCACGGGCGTGATGATGGACAAGACAGGATCAATCACATTGGTCGCGTCCAGCCTGCCGCCCAGCCCGACCTCCAGCAACGTGTAGTCGGCGGGGGTCTCAGCGAAGGCGAGCAAGGCGGCACAGGTCGTGATCTCGAAATAGGTGATGTCGCCGCCGTCATTGGCGGCATAGCAACGGTCGAGCACTTCGGTCAGGTGGTCTTCGGTAATCAGCGTTCCGGCCAGCCGGA
Source organism: Pseudooctadecabacter sp. (assembly GCA_020628265.1). Lineage (GTDB taxonomy): Bacteria > Pseudomonadota > Alphaproteobacteria > Rhodobacterales > Rhodobacteraceae > Octadecabacter. The sequence continues at coordinate 16,866 of JAHDFG010000005.1, forward strand.
TGCGTTCGTGAAAACGGGCAAGGTGGGGGGAGGTATAGGCGTGGACGGTCTTGCCCATCCCCTCCAGCCCCGCGCGGATCATGGCCTGCGTACTGCCTTTGCCGTTGGTCCCTGCAATATGGATCACAGGGGGCAGGCGGTCCTGCGG
>JAHDFG010000005.1:17113-20904 GCA_020628265.1 Pseudooctadecabacter sp.
ACACGGTCGAGCATCCCGTGATCCAGCAGGTATTCCGCGCGCTGGAAGCCTTCGGGCAGTTTCTCACGAATGGTCTGTTCGATGACACGCGGGCCGGCAAAGCAGATCAACGCATTGGGTTCGGCAATATGGACATCGCCCAGCATCGCATAGGAAGCCGTCACACCACCGGTTGTGGGGTGGGTCAAGACGACGATGTAAGGCAGCCCTGCCTCTTTCAGCATCTCAACGGCGACAGTCGTGCGCGGCATCTGCATCAGGGACAGGATGCCCTCTTGCATGCGCGCACCACCGGCCGCGGAAAACAGGATCAGCGGGCGCTTCAACTCAACCGCCTTTTCAGCGGCAGCGATGATGGCGTTGCCCACATACATGCCCATGGACCCGGCCATAAAGCTGAAGTCCTGACAGGCGGCGACGATCGGGGTGCGTCCCATTTCGCCCATTGCGACCAGCATCGCTTCTTTTTCGCCCGTCTGCTTTTGGGCGGCCTTCATCCGGTCGGGATATTTCTTTTGGTCACGGAAGTGCAGCGGGTCGGCCTTGGGCTCAGGAACTGCAACCTCTGTAAAGATGCCACCGTCGAACAGGTTCGCGAACCGGTCCCGTGGGGTGATCTGCATGTGATGGTCACAGGTCGTGCAAACTTGCAGGTTCTCGGTCAACTCGCGGTGAAACAGCATGGTGCCGCAGTTGTCGCATTTGTGCCAAAGGTTCTCGGGCACCTCACGGCGCGAGAAAATCGAGTTGATGCGGGGGCGAACGTAGTTGGAGATCCAGTTCATAGGGGCCTCTTGAAAGCGTTAAGACCAGATAAGCCGCGCGGCGCACGAATGCAATCAACGCCTGATGGCAAGCCGCGCTGTAAGCCAGATGGTGAACAGGAAGAGTGCCTCGAATGGCACCCAAGGCTCCCACGGCTGCCCGAAGGTGGGCCAGATGAACAGCGCGGCGCCGTAGATCCAGTCGTCGGCGGCCAGCACGAACATGGCCCCGATGTTGTTGATGAAATGAATGGCGAGGGCGGGGCCAAGCGTGCCAGACCGCGCCGTGACATCGGCGCAGACCAGCCCAAGTCCCGTGGCCCAAGCCACATAGGCCCAAGCTGAGTAGGTAGGTTGTGTTCCGTCGTAGTGGATCAATCCGAACAGCGCCGAAGGCACGACCATCCAGACAATCGGGTTTTTGGACAAGGCCGCCAGATGGCTTTGCAGATAACCGCGAAACACCAGTTCTTCCGCGCCGATCTGCACGAACAGCAGCGGCAGGCCGATGAGCAACAGCAATAGCCATCTGCCAACATCCATCTGTTGATAGACGTTGGGGTCCGAGATGGAGGGGCCGAATGCGATGGCGTAAATTGGTACAAGAAAGAAGCAAACGCGCCCGAACGTCCGCGCCGTTTCCGCGCGTCCGCCGAACAGGGCGTCAATTGGCAGCCGGTGAAATCCGCGCAGAATGACCCAGAGCAACGCGATATAGACGCCAAAGCTCGCGAGGTTCCAAAATACCCCGCCGGGGGTCGAGCCTTCGTAGAAAGCATCGAGTACCTCCGGCCTTGTGGCGATGCGCGGCGATGCGGCCCACGTCCAGATGACCGTCGTCAGGATCAGCATCGCGCCATACCACAGGATCAGGCAGGCAATGAACGCCAAAACCCAGTTTGCCGATGCGGCGAAGGGTGCCGCTCGGTCCCTCATTGGGTTGTACTTGTCCGGAAAGCTCATATCGAGACCATAGTGGTTTTTCCGCTATGTGCACGGCCCGATCAAAGCCTGCATTCATGCTTGTCCCGCTTGGCGCTACAATTTAGACCGTTGCGGAACAGATTGACCCTCGGGAGGACGCCGCAATGGCCAAGGATCATACCACCAAGTCTGACAAGTCGAACCTGCCCAGCCGCCACGTGAGCGTGGGCCCGGCGCGTGCGCCGCACCGGTCCTACTACTACGCGATGGGCATGACCGAGGAAGAGATTTACCAGCCGCTGGTTGGCGTCGCGACCTGCTGGAACGAAGCAGCCCCCTGTAACATCGCCCTGAACCGTCAGGCGCAGTCGGTGAAGCTGGGCGTGAAAACGGCCAACGGCACCCCGCGTGAATTCACCACGATCACCGTGACGGACGGGATTGCAATGGGTCACGAAGGCATGCGGTCCTCGCTGGCGTCCCGTGAGGCGATTGCCGACACTGTTGAGCTGACAATGCGCGGCCATTGCTACGACGCGATTGTCGGTCTGGCCGGTTGTGACAAATCCCTGCCGGGCATGATGATGGCCATGGTGCGTCTGAACACGCCCTCCGTCTTTATCTACGGCGGCTCGATCCTTCCGGGTCGGGTGCAGGCAGGGTCCGACGTGCCGGACGATTACAAAGACCGCGACCTGACTGTGCAGGACATGTTCGAAGCCGTTGGCCGCCAGCAGAACGGCTCCATGTCCGAGGCCGAGCTGGAAGTGCTGGAACGCGTGGCCTGCCCGTCAGCCGGTGCCTGCGGCGGCCAGTTCACCGCCAACACCATGGCCTGCGTGTCCGAGGCGATTGGTCTGGCGCTGCCGAACTCCTCCGGCGCGCCCGCGCCTTACGAATCCCGCGACCAATACGGCAAAGCCTCGGGTGAGGCCGTGATGAACCTGATCGCCAAGAATATCCGCGCCCGCGACATCGTCACCCGTCAGTCGCTAGAAAACGCGGCCCGCGTGGTGGCCTGCACCGGTGGTTCCACCAACGCAGGTCTGCACCTGCCCGCGATTGCCCATGAGGCCGGTATTGATTTCGACCTGATGGACGTCTGTGACATCTTCCGCGAGACGCCTTACTTCGTCGATCTGAAGCCGGGCGGTCAGTATGTGGCCAAGGATCTTTACGAAGCAGGCGGCGTGCCCGTCGTGATGAAGGAACTGCGCAAGGCGGGCCTGATCCACGAAGACTGCATCACTGCCACTGGCCGCTCCATGGGCGAGGAACTGGACATGATCGAACGTGAGGCTGATGGCCGCGTCATCTATCCCGTCGATGCGCCGATCACCCCGACGGGTGGCGTTGTGGGCCTGAAGGGCAATCTGGCCCCCGAAGGTGCGATTGTGAAAGTGGCTGGCATGGCCACGCAGGAACAATCCTTCACCGGTCCCGCCCGCGTATTCGAGAGCGAAGAGGAAGCGTTCGAGGCCGTCAAGCAGCGGGCCTATGAAGAAGGCGAAGTCATCGTCATCCGGAACGAAGGCCCCTCCGGCGGCCCCGGCATGCGCGAGATGCTGGCGACCACAGCGGCCCTGTCCGGTCAGGGCATGGGCAAGAAGGTCGCACTGATTACGGACGGTCGGTTCTCGGGTGCGACCCGTGGCTTCTGCGTGGGCCACGTCGGCCCCGAAGCCGCGCACGGTGGCCCCATCGGGCTGCTTAAAGACGGCGACGTCATCACCATCAATGCTGTGACTGGCGAGTTGAAGGTGGACCTTAGCGATGAGGAACTGGCCCAACGCCGTGCGGACTGGAAAGGCGCGAAAGAGACGATCTATGCCTCCGGCGCACTGTGGAAGTACGCCCAGCTTGTGGGCGGTGCCCTCAAAGGGGCCGTGACCCACCCGGGCGCCAAGGAAGAACGCCACATCTACATGGACCTCTGACGTCTATGTTGGTGCGCGGGTGTGTTCTCGGGCTGGCCATGTTCGGGCTGGCAGCATGTGGCGAAGTTGGCCAAGTGACGGATCAGGTGGTTTCGGGTCTGTCCCGCCTTGGCGGGGCGCCTGACGCCACCGCCGAGGGCATTCGCACCCTGTCGATGTTGGGCGG
>JAHDFG010000005.1:21004-23000 GCA_020628265.1 Pseudooctadecabacter sp.
GCGGGGCGCCTGACGCCACCGCCGAGGGCATTCGCACCCTGTCGATGTTGGGCGGTGACGTTCGTGTGCGTGGCCCTGAGGGCTACTGCGTGGACCAATCTGCCAGCAACGCCCGTCGCGGGTTTGCCGTTCTGGCAGGCTGTGCGCTGCTGTCAAATGACGCGGCGGTGATGCCATTGTTGGACGGCCTCATCACCGTTCAGTTCGGTGATGAAGGTACGGCCAGCGTTACCAACAATGAGGACGCCTTCGCGGCCTTCCTAATCAGTGATGCGGGGCGTAGCCTTTTGGCGGGTGATGGTGACCTCGCCAGTGTCGCCGAAGTGGCGACCGTCACAGACCGTGCTGGTGTTCTCGCTCGGTTCGAGGATACGTCCGGCGCTTCCTTTCAGGGGACGTCCGGCCCGCAGTGGCGCGGTTTTCTCGACATCGGCGGACGGCTTGCGACAATCTCGGTTCTCAGTTTTGATCGCAACACGCTGAGCATCGGCGAGGGCGAGCGACTACTGGTGGTCGCCATGGCAGAACTGGCCGAGGCAAACGTGCCGGCGGGCGAAACGGAAAGCAACTGACGTCGGTGGGAAAACTCTGCAAATTGTTTCCTTTCCTGAAACAATTTGGCAGGTATGGTGCGGACACGGACGGGCGACGGACAGTAGGTGGCATGGCGCAGCACAGAACAGGTTTGATGGAACGGCTCTTGTGGCGCAGGGCGCGCGCGTTCTGGTCGCGTGCGGCCAATGCCGCGCATACCTCCGATCTGTCGGTCTTGCGGCGTCAACGCAATGAAGCCCGCATCTTGCGGCAAAAACTGGACGAGCTGACCTATGCCGCCGACACCCGTTTGGCGCTGCCGCGCATCGGGTCGTCGTCCTTTCCCAAGCCGCCCGGAACCGATTGGTCGTGGCGTCCGCAATTGTGGCGCGGCGCCCTGCCGTTCAAGGGCATGAGTGCGGTTGAAAGCAAGACGATGCTGGGCGACGAGGTCACGATCTTTCACGACTGCCAGATTTCAGAACTCACCCTCCGCCAGCTTCGCAACACACGTGAGGCCGATCTGGCCCCATACGGTCTGCGGATGGACGTGTTCCGGTTTGACGGATCCTTCCTGAGCCTCGTGCTCAACCTGCCCAAAAGCGCGTGTGACGGCCTTTTGAAACGCCACCTGCTGCGTATGGAAGCGATTGTTGAGGTCGAGAAACCGCTGGAGATCTTTGCGCGGCTGAACGTGCGCCACGGGCCCAACACGGAACAAATCGTGCGGGAGCTGCCGCTGAACGACGACACGGTCATGGTCGAGTTTGATCTGGCCTACACCAAGTTGAATGAAAAACGGGTCGAGGCCCTGTGGATCGATTTGATCTTTGAGGGGCCGGAAATGAACCAAGTGACGATCCGCGATGTCACCTTCTCACGCAACCCACGGGCAGAACTCTAGGGGGCACTATGTCTGATGCAATCGAACTGACAAAACTGCGCCTTGTCGAAGGGGTCTGGCACGGTGCGTTGAAGCACAAGAGCGCGCCTGCAGACTGGTCCCCCAAGATCGAAGTGACGCACCTTGATTTTCCGGTTGAAGGGGTGGAGGTCGAACAGGACCGCGTCGAGGAATGCTGGACGGTGCGGGTCCCGATCCCTGCCGACCGCATTGCGGATGGCGTGCAGACGTTTGTCATCCGCGACAGCCGCGCTGAAGCCGTGTTGGGCAGCTTTTCGATCGTGGCCGGTGATGCCTTGGCCGAAGACATTCGGGCAGAGATGTCCCTGCTGCGTGCCGAATTGGACATGTTGAAGAAAGCCTTCCGGCGGCATTGCGTTGAAACCTTGGGTGACAACCAAGGCTGATCCGTTGGGGGCCATGGCCTGATTGCGAATTTGCTTCGTAAATCCGACGGGGGCTCGCTACGCTCGCCCTAGCAAATCGTTTGGTTGCGCCTGTAAGTTTTCGTTGCGGTAGGGTGACGCGGCGTTCTGGGGTGACGTGCGCGTCAAGTTC
>JAHDFG010000005.1:23100-25236 GCA_020628265.1 Pseudooctadecabacter sp.
GTTTTCGTTGCGGTAGGGTGACGCGGCGTTCTGGGGTGACGTGCGCGTCAAGTTCGATAATGCTGGACGAATTACGAACGGGAGAGACGTTATGACCGCTTATCCGCATTTGCTTGCCCCCTTGGACCTTGGCTTCACCACGTTGAAGAACCGTGTGCTGATGGGGTCCATGCACACAGGGCTAGAGGAAACGCGGGACTGGAACCGTGTTGCTGAATTCTACGCGGCACGGGCACGGGGCGGGGTTGCCTTAATGGTGACGGGCGGGATGGCTCCCAATCCCGAAGGCGGTGTTTTCCCGGGTGCTGCGGGCCTCTTTTCCGATCAGGATATCGCCAACCACAAGATCGTCACCGACCGTGTTCATGATGCAGGCGGCAAGATTGCCATGCAGATCCTTCACGCAGGCCGCTACGCCTATTCCAAGAATTGCGTGGCGCCCTCTGCCGTGAAATCCCCGATCTCCCCCTTCCCTCCGGAAGAGTTGGATGAGGCAGGGATCGAGAAACAGATCACGGACATGGTCACCGCCGCAGCCCGGGCCAAGGAAGCGGGCTATGACGGGGTGGAGGTCATGGGGTCTGAGGGGTATTTCCTCAACCAGTTCCTTGTGACCCACACCAACAAGCGCGAAGACCGCTGGGGCGGGTCCTATGAGAACCGGATGCGCTTGCCCGTCGAAGTCGTCCGCCGCGTGCGGGAGGCTGTCGGCCCCGACTTCATCGTCATTTACCGCCTCAGCATGATCGATCTCGTGCCCAACGGCTCCACCTGGGACGAGGTCGTGCAACTCGCCAAAGCGATTGAGGCGGCAGGGGCCACGATCCTGAACACCGGTATTGGTTGGCACGAGGCGCGTATCCCGACCATCGCAACCAGTGTGCCGCGCCGCGCGTTCACGTGGGTCACTAAGAAACTGATGGGTGAGGTCGGCATCCCCGTCATCACCAGCAACCGCATCAACACGCCGCAGGTTGGGGAAGATGTCCTCGCCGACGGATGCGCCGATATGGTCAGCATGGCGCGCCCCTTCCTGGCCGACCCTGATTTCGTCGCAAAGGCGGAGGCCGGCAAAGCGGACCTGATCGCGCCCTGCATTGCTTGCAACCAAGCCTGTCTAGACCACACGTTCTCGATGAAAATCGCGTCCTGTCTGGTGAACCCCAAGGCCGCCCATGAGACGGAATTGGTGATGACACCGTCTTCCAAATCGGTCGGGATCGTCGGGGCAGGACCTGCAGGGCTGGCATCCGCACTTGCCGCCGCCGAACGGGGCATGTCGGTCACCGTGTTTGACCGCGCGTCCGAAATTGGCGGGCAGCTGAACATGGCCAAGCAGGTTCCGGGCAAGGAAGAGTTCTGGGGGCTGGTGGATTACTACCGTGCCGCCATCGCTGAGGCCGGTATCACTGTTAAGCTGGACCATGACGCGACCGCCGATGACCTTGCTGGTTTTGACGAGGTGATCATCGCAACGGGCGTCTCTCCTCGTGATCCTCAGATCGAGGGACAGGACGGGCCCAACGTCCTGTCCTACATTGATGTGCTTCGGGGCAAGGACCCCGTCGGCGACCGCGTGGCCATCATCGGTGCAGGCGGCATCGGGTTCGATGTGGCCGAGTATCTTGTGACAGACGACAGCCCGACCGAGGATTTGGAGGAATGGCTGGCCGAATGGGGCGTTGGTGACCCGCAGGACGTGCGCGGCGGTCTCCGCACCGAAGGCCCCAAACCTGAACCGGCGGTCCGCAAAGTGACGCTGCTACAGCGCAAGGCGCAGAAGCTGGGCAAGGGGCTGGGCAAGACCACGGGTTGGATCCACCGCGCGAGCCTCAAGATGAAGGGCGTCGAGATGGTCGGCGGCGTGAACTACGAACGTATCGACGAAAGCGGCCTGCACGTCTCCTTTGGCGAGGCCCGTGAGCGGCCAACGTTGATTGAGGCCGACACGATCATCCTGTGTGCAGGACAAGTGCCCGAACGCTCTCTGGCCGATGCGCTGGAGGCCAAGGGTATCACCCCCCATGTGATCGGCGGGGCCGATGTGGCCGCTGAACTGGATGCGAAACGTGCGATCGATCAGGGCACGCGGTTGGTCGCTGGGCTCTGATGCGATTGGTGTCGGTCAACGTCGGG
>JAHDFG010000210.1 GCA_020628265.1 Pseudooctadecabacter sp.
TGAATTACAACCGTGTCCATTTCGAATGGAAACGGGTGAACGGTGCGTGGCAGACAACGATGGACGCGCGGACCGAGACTATCGTGCCGCCCGTCACGATGGCGCGGGTCCGCGTCGCGGATCGCGACGTGCCTGTTTTCGCCAATGACGGTCCTGACCGTTGGTCCGTAGCGCGCGGGGCCTTGGGCAACGGGGGATCACGCTGGATGCCTGTGCGCCAGCCGGCGCTTTATGCAGGTGACGTGTTCCGCACATTGGCGCGGGAAGCCGGTGTGGATGTGCCAGCACCAGAGGTTGTGGACGATCTTCCGGAAGGACGCACAGAGCTGGCGCAGCACCAAAGTGCGACGCTGCGGACGATCTGTCAGGAAATGTTGCTGTATTCCACCAATCTGACAGCGGAAATCTGCGGTTTGGCCGCCACACAGGCGAAGCTGCGGCGGTCGCTGGATATTGAGGCCTCTGCCACCGAGATGACCCGCTGGCTGGGTGAGACTTATGGCATCGAATGCGACTTCAAGGATCATTCGGGGTTGAGCGATGCCAACCGGATCAGCGCCGGTGCGATGGCGCGGGTGTTGCTGCAGGAGGGGCCGGAAAGTGACTTGCGCCCAATTTTGCGGCGCATTCCGATGCGCGATGCGGACAACAACCGGATTGAGGATTATCCGGCGGTGGTGCGGGCCAAGACCGGAACGTTGAACTTCGTCAGCACTTTGGCGGGCTATATCGAAACCGCGGAAGGGTCTGATCTGGTTTTCGTGATTTTTACGGCTGATATTGCCGCCCGCGAGAGGGGCAAGGCCAGCGGCGAAGAAATCCCAGCAGGCTCTATCAGTTGGAACCGCAAATCCAAGAGATTGCAGCAACAATTGCTGCAACGGTGGGGGCTGATCAACCGCTCGGACCCCGCGGTCGAGGAGGTTCCAGCACAGGTTCCGGCAGGCGGTGTCGGGCTGGACGGATTGGTCGAGACACCCGCGCAGGGCGGCTGAACCGAAGCTTGAGCGGATTGCTTTGACGAATGACCGCCCCGAAAAGGGCAGTTACGGCAGGGGCATGTGCCGCGCCCGTGCGCCGCGTTCGATGGCGGCGGCATGAAGCCGGTCGATGTTCAGCTCATACCGCATTTCTTCCAGCAGACGCAGTTCGCCCTGACGGATGTCCCCGTCGGCCGCGGCCACATCACAGGCCAGCGCATAGGCGGTTTCGTTCAGTGATTCCGGCAAGGCATCACGGACCAGACCGAACAGGGCATCAAGGCCGTCTTCCTGATCAAACAGATCGAACACCGTCTGGGAGATGCGCGGAACATGATCCGCATCATAGTCCGCAAAGACAGGCAGGTTATTGATGATGTTCGTGATCTTCACCAGCTCTGCCGTGCGGATTTCCTCATCACTGGCGGAAATGGCGATCATGACGGCGCAAAGCGCGTCTTGGGCCGTCATGGAAGGGGTATCGGACATGTGTCTGCTCCTATCGGTTGCTTCACATTTATTGACGCGGATGCTGCACTGCAATAGGACGCGCTGGCTTGCGCCAATGGGGCGCATGAGTCTTTCTAGATTGGATACCCGATGACTGCTTTGCGTGATGCTGCGATGACCTCGAAGGCCTGGCCCTTTGAAGAGGCGCGTCGGTTGCTCAAACGGGTGGAAGCCTCGGGTAAGGACCATGTGCTGTTCGAGACGGGCTATGGGCCGTCTGGGCTGCCCCATATCGGGACCTTTGGTGAGGTGTCCCGCACGACGATGATCCGTCGCGCGTTTGAGGTGATCTCTGATATTCCGACGCGGTTGATCTGTTTTTCGGACGATCTGGACGGGATGCGGAAGGTGCCCGGCAATGTGCCGAACCCTGAGCGGTTGGAGCAGTATCTGCAGTTGCCCCTGACCGAGGTGCCAGACCCGTTTGGCAAGTTCGAGAGCTTTGGCCACCACAACAACGCCATGTTGCGGCGGTTCCTTGATACGTTCGGGTTCGAGTATGAGTTCTATTCGGCCAAGGACTATTACGAGAGCGGTCAGTTCGATGAGGTGCTGCTGCGCGCTGCCGAACGTTATGACGATGTGATGGCTGTGATGCTGAAGAGCTTGCGCGAAGAGCGGCGCGAGACCTATTCGATCTTCCTGCCCAAGCATCCTGAAAGCGGGCGCATTCTGTATGTGCCGATGAAGCATGTGGATGCCAAGGAAGGCACGGTGACGTTCGACGACGAGACGGGCCGCGAGTGGACGGTGCCGGTGACGGGCGGCAATGTGAAGCTGCAGTGGAAGCCCGATTTTGGCGCGCGCTGGGCGTCACTTGGCGTGGACTTCGAGATGTACGGCAAGGACCACAGCACCAACACGCCGATCTATGACCGGATTTGCGAGATTTTGGGCGGCAAGAAGCCGGAACATTTCTCGTACGAGCTGTTCCTCGACGATCAGGGGCGCAAGATTTCGAAGACGTCGGGCAATGGGGTCAGTATTGACGAATGGCTGACCTATGCCGCGACGGAGTCGCTATCGTATTTCATGTATCAAAAGCCCAAGACGGCGAAGCGGATGCATTTCGATGTGATCCCCAAGGCGGTGGACGAGTATCACCAGCAGTTGCGAGCATTTCACGGTCAGGATGCAGCACAGCAGGTGAACAACCCTGTGTTCCACATCCATGGGGCGGATGCGCCAGCTTCGACCATGGTGGTGCCCTTTGCGATGCTGTTGAACCTCGCCTCTGTTTCTGCGGCTGAGGACAAGGACAAGCTGTGGGGGTTCATCCAGCGCTATGCGCCCGATGCCTCACCCGAGGCGAACCCTGATCTGGATGCGGCGGCAGGTTTTGCCGTGCGGTACTACAAGGACTTCGTGGAGCCGACGAAGGAGTTCCGTTTGCCTGACGCCAAAGAGAAGGCCGCGTTGGAGGCTTTGGTGGTGGCGTTGCAATCGGATGAGGCCGCATTGGCTGTCATTGCCGAGAAGAACGCCAAAGAGGGCAAGGACATGCCCCTGCCTGAGGTCAACTGGGCGGATGACGAGTTCCTGCAGTCCATCGTCTTTGCCGTGGGTAAGGTGCATGAGTTCGAGCCGCTTCGCGCGTGGTTCTCGTGCCTGTATGAGGTGCTGCTGGGCGCCAAGCAGGGGCCACGTTTCGGCGGTTTCATCGCGCTTTACGGCCGTGAAGAGAGCATCGCGTTGATCGAGGCGGGCTTGCGCGGCGAGTTGATGTGATTTGACAGACCCCTTTTGCGGCTTACCGTTGAGTGAGCCGTAGGAGGGATCTGACATGTTGAAACAGGCCGCGCTCATCGCTTTGCTCTTCGCACCTTTGGGTGCGTCTGCGCAGGAGGCGTCCATTGAGGATGTGATCACCAACCAGTTGCAGGCGTTCAATGACCGTGATGTGCAAGAGGCGTGGCAATATGCCAGCCCGATGATCCAAGGCATGTTCCGCACGCCAGAGAACTTTGGCAATATGGTGCGCAACGGCTATCCGATGGTCTGGGACAACTCGGACGTGCGGTTTTTGGAGCAAGAAGAATTCGAGAGCCGAACGCGGCAAGAGGTTCTGATCAAGGGACCGGATGGCGCGTTTTATATCCTTGATTATCAGATGATTGAGACCTCCCAAGGCTGGCAGATCAATGGCGTGCAGGTGATCCCCGCGCCGGAGGTCTTTTCCTGACGCTGTTGCGTCACGCGGCAGGGCACCGCGCGGTGCTGTCAGACCTCATTTACCCCGAAGACTTACCCCTTTGAGCCGGTGATCCGTGCGGGCGCGTTTGGTGCGCTTGGCGGGTCTTTTCGGATTTTCAAAGGGGCGGCAGCTACGCAAGCCCCGAACAAAAGGGGTTTCGTGATGAACAAGGTGATTACCGACGGTCTGGAACTGATGCCGCCGCCGTTTGCGGATGGGTTGGATGTGTGGTCCAGCGGGGATGGCACGCCAGGGTCGGACACCTATGCCGGATCGGGCGGCGGGTTGTTTGTCCCCGCGGATCAGGATTTTGGCGGGGCGCTGGAGCTGATCAAAACCAGTAGTGTCCAGAAGCTGCGCTATATGGGCGAGACCTCGATCCTGCCGGGGTGCTACCTGCGTGTGACGGCCCGTGTGAAGTGTCTGTC
>JAHDFG010000211.1 GCA_020628265.1 Pseudooctadecabacter sp.
TCATCGACGCCCACACACCGGGCAGCGATCAAAAGGAAAACTTCACCATCATCGGTGGCGGTGTCTCGGAATCCCCCGACCAGCACGTCCACATGGCCATTCCGCACGGGTTCAACATCGGGGCTGCCGGCCAGCCCCCCAAATGCCGCAACTCGCTCCATGATCACCACACCGCCGAAGCGTTCTTCGTCCTTAAGGGACGTTGGCGGTTCTTCTGGGGCCGCTGGGGCGACGCGGGCGAAGTGACCTTGGAAGAGGGCGATATCTTCAACATCCCCACCGGCATCTTTCGGGGTTTCGAAAACATCGGCACCGACTACGGGATGATCATGGCGATCCTCGGCGGGGACGATGCAGGCGGCGGTGTCATGTGGGCCCCGCAGGTCATCGAGGACGCAGCGGATCACGGTCTGGTACTGGGCGAAGACGGCAAACTCTATGACACCAAACGCCAGCAAAAGCTCCCCGAGGGCGTGGGTCCCATGCCGGTGATGACGGACGAAGAGCTCGCCAAACGGCCCGAGCCCACGACCCGTGACGTCCTGCCAAATCACGTGGCCCGCTATTGGGACATGATGGCGCTGGCCGACCGCAAGCCCGTCAAGGTGATCGGCGAACACGGGCTCTTGCGCGACAAGCCGGGGTTCGAGGTTGATTTCATCACCCGTGGCTCCGCGACCGAGGCCAAACACAGCCATAAGGTGCCCTCTGTCTTGATGCCCATGCGCGGCCACTGGAAGGTCCGCTGGGACGGTGGTGAGGCAACCCTCGCGCCGGGCGATACAATGTCTGTGCCCGAAAACCTCGCCCACTCCGCCGTACCGTCGATGACCGGCGAAGCCAGCCTCTATCACATCGTCGCCACCGACGATCCGGCCGGTCCAACTTGGAAAGGTTAACGCATGGGGTGCCAGCCCCCTGCCATACGCGAGCCATACGCCAGCCATACGAAAGCCAGCCCCCGAAAGGTCCCAAATGTCCAAAGTCTTAACAACCCACGTCGGCTCCCTCCCCCGCACCCAAGAGGTCGTGGATTTCATCTTCGCCCGCGAACACGGCAAGGACTACGACGCCGCAGAATTCGACGCCTGCATGACGCAGGCCGTCTCCGAAACCGTCGCCAAACAGGCGCAGGCCGGTGTCGATATCGTCAGCGACGGGGAGACCTCCAAGATCAGCTACGCCACCTATGTCAAAGACCGCTACACCGGCTTTGACGGCGACAGCCCGCGCAACGCGCCTGCTGATTTGAAACAGTTCCCCAGCTTCCTGAAACGTCTGGCGGACGACGGCGGCACCCCCCAATACGCGCGCCCCATGTGCGTAGGGGAAGTGAAGTCCAAAGGTCAGGGAGAGCTGGAAAAGGACATCGCGAACCTGAAGGCGGCGATGGCCGAACAGGGCATCACCCGCGGCTTCATGAACGCCGCATCGCCCGGTGTGATCTCCTTGTTTTTGCAGAATGATTTCTACGCCACCCGTGAGGAATATCTGGCAGCCTTAGCCGACGCGATGCGCGAGGAATACCGCACTATCGTAGACGCCGGACTGGACCTGCAACTGGATTGCCCCGACCTCGCCCTGTCACGGCACATGTTGTTCAACGACCTTTCCGATGCGGAATTCCTCAAGATCGCCGGCAGCCACGTCGAGGCCCTGAACCACGCGCTTGAGGGGATCGATCCGTCCCGCGTGCGGGTCCACATCTGCTGGGGCAACTACGAAGGCCCCCACGTCTGCGACATCCCCATGTCCAAGATGTTCGACACGCTGATGGCCACCAATGCGACCTACATGCTGTTCGAAACCTCCAACCCCCGCCACGGCCACGAATGGACCGTCTTCCGCGACCGCAAGGCGGACATCCCAGAGGACAAAATCCTCGTGCCCGGCGTGGTCGACACCACCACCAACTTCGTCGAACACCCCGACCTCGTGACCCAGCGCATCGAACGCTTCGTGGACATCGTCGGACACGATCGGGTCATCGCTGGATCCGACTGTGGCTTTGGTACATTTGCTGGTTTTGGCGCGGTTGATCCTGACATCGCCTATGCCAAACTCGGCGCACTCAGCGAAGGAGCGGCGCAGGTCAAATGACCCTTGTATGCTTAGCGGGAATGATGTGCGACGGGCGGCTGTATGAACACATGCCGCCCCATATCTGCCTGCCCATCACCGACCATGACACGGTGGAGGCGCTGGCGGCACAGGTGCTGGCAGATGCCCCCGAAACCTTCGCGCTCGCGGGGCTTTCGATGGGGGGGATCGTCGCGATGCAGATTATTGCCCAAGCCCCCAAACGTGTCACGAAACTCTGCCTGATGGACACCAATGCCGAGGCTGAACGGGATCACATCAAGGCCCTCCGCCAGCCCCAGATTGAAAAGGCTTTGGCGGGGAACCTTCGGTCCGTGATGCGGGACGAGATGAAGCCGAACTACTTGGCCGATGGCCCGCATCGCGAGGCGGTTCTGGATCTTTGCATGGATATGGCCTTGGACCTTGGCCCGCAGGTTTTCGCACGTCAGTCCCGAGCCCTCGCAGAGCGCCCTGATCAGAAGGAAACATTGCGGGAGTGGACAAAGCCCACGCTGATCCTGACAGGGGCCGAGGACCGACTTTGCCCCATGCACCGTCACACCCTGATGGCTGACTTGATCCCTCACGCCACCCTGACCGTCATCGAAGGCGCGGGGCACCTGCCGACGTTGGAACAACCCGACGCCACCCGGGCTGCGCTCAAAGGCTGGCTCGCCTGATTATCAATCTTTTCAGATGAGTGTTGGTGGACGTTGAGGTCTTGGGGCGCGGGCATGGCTCGCCTATCTTGGTCCCATGTCCAAACGATCCTACCACACACCCGCCGGCGGATTGCCGCCCCAAACGCAATTGATGACCGGCCGTGCGGTCTTCAAAGAGGCCTATGCTGTTATCCCCAAAGGGGTGATGTCCGATATCGTCACCTCGCACCTGCCGTTCTGGACGGACACGCGCGCCTGGATTTTGGCACGCCCCCTCAGCGGGTTCGCGGAGACCTTCAGCTACTACGTGGTTGAGGTCGCGCAAGGGGGCGGTTCGGACCAGCCCGAAACAGAGGCGGAGGCGCAGGCTGTCCTGTTCGTTGTCGGCGGTTCGATGATCCTCACACTAGACGGGACCGATCATATCCTGACCGAGGGCGGCTATGCCTATATCCCGCCGGGCCTGCCTTGGTCTCTACGCAATGCGGGCGATGCGCCCTGCACGTTTCACTGGATCCGCAAAGCCTATGAGGCGGTCGAGGGGATCGATACGCCAGAGGCTTTCGTGACCTCCGACGATGCTGTCACCCCGACACCCATGCCAGACACGAACGGTGCGTGGGCCACCAGCAGGTTTGTCGATCCAAGCGACATGCGTCACGACATGCACGTCAACATCGTAACCTTCCAGCCCGGTGGATCGATCCCGTTTGAAGAAACCCACGTGATGGAACACGGGCTCTTCGTGATTGAGGGCAAGGCTGTCTACAAGCTGAACGAAGACTGGGTTGAGGTTGAGGCAGGTGATTTCCTGTGGCTCCGCGCGTTCTGCCCGCAGGCCTGTTACGCAGGCGGCCCGGGCCCGTTCCGCTATTTGCTCTACAAGGATGTGAACCGACATCCGCCGCTGTGAGGAGCAAAATTCTTCCAAAGAATTTTGACCAAAGAAAAACCCCCGCCAGACCGGCGGGGGTTTCCTTGTTCATATCGAACGCGCCTTAAGCGTCCATGTCCTTAGGCAAAACCAGGTTCAGGACAATCGCCATGATCGCCGTCGGTGCCACCGCAGAGGTCGCCAGCGTCTTCACCACGCCAGGCAGGTACTGCACGGCCGTCGGCACAAGGTTCAGACCCAGACCGAAGGCAAGGCTCACGGCGATGATGATCATCGTGCGGCGGGTCATCTTTTCTTCAGACAAGACGTTCAGGCCAGCCGCAGCCACCATACCGAACATGACGATCACGCCACCGCCCAGAACCGGCAGAGGCATGGAAGCGATGACAGCGCCGATTTTCGGGATCAGGCCGCAGACGACCATGATCAGGCCCGCGAT
>JAHDFG010000212.1 GCA_020628265.1 Pseudooctadecabacter sp.
GGTGTGCGGCCCGCGTGACGGACTGCGCCTCAACCACGGCGACAAACACCTGTGCGGCGCGAAACGTAAAGGCGGGCTCGATCTTCTCCATGACCTAATCAACATTTCGGTTTTGCCGCAGCTTGTCCAGAAGACTTGCACGACGCCCCCGTCGCACCGACGCTGCAACCATGTCATCCCGCCCCACCCGTTCCGGCCGCAAGGCCCGTCACGCCAAAGCCGCAGCACCGCCGCGCATCAACCCCGCAGCCTCGGGCCAAATCGGCGGGCAATATCGCCCCCTGTCAGACGCCGATTGCAAGGCCATCTATGAAACCGCCCTGCGCCTGCTGTCTGACCTTGGCATGGGCGAAGTCCCCGACCGCCTGCGCCGCGACCTGACCGCCGCAGGGGCCATCGCCAAAGACGACCGCATCCACCTACCCCGCGCCCTCGTCGAAGACTGCATCGACCGCGCCCCCAAGACCTTCCCGCTCTATGGTCGCGACCTTGACCGCACCATCGAAGTGGGCGGGCAACGTGTCTACTTCGGCACTGGCGGCGCGGCTGTGAACACGCTCGACCGGGACACCGGCCTCTACCGCCCCTCGACCCTCGCCGACCTGCACGATTTCACCCGCCTGCAAGACGCCCTCGACAATGTCGCGTGGTTCACCCGCTGCTGCATCGCCACCGATATGGACAGCGAATGGGCGCTTGATGTGAACACGGCCTACGCACTGATGGCCAACACCACCAAACCGGTCGCCACGGCCTTCACGCTGGCCGAACACGTGGCCCCGCTCGTGGACCTCTTCAACATGGCATCAGGCGGCCAGTTCGCCAAAACCCCCTTCGTCAAAGCACACATCAGCCCCGTCATCTCACCCATGCGGTTCGGCGAGGACGCGGTAGACGTCACTTACGCATGCCTCGCCCACAACATCCCCGTCAGCTGCATCACCGCCGCCCAAGCCGGTGCGACCGCGCCCGCAACCCTCGCGGGCTTCCTCGCCATGTCGCTGGCCGAAACGCTCGCGTCCCTTGTGATGGTCAACGTGATCAAACCGGGCCACCCGATGGTCTTTTCCAACTGGCCGCTGGTCATCGACCTGCGCACCGGCGCCTTCGCAGGCGGCGGAGGGGAGACCACGGTCCTCAACGCGGCCTCTGCACAAGTCTCCAACTGGCTCGGCCTGCCCTCGGGCGTCGCCTCCTCAATGACCGACGCCAAACCGATCGATGCGCAGTATGGCGCGGAAAAGGCCATGACCTCACTCGCCGCAGCCCTCGCCGGTGGCAACCTCATCTACGAATCCAGCGGCATGACCGCATCGCTTCTAGGTGCGTCTTTCGAGGCCTTCGTCCTCGACGATGAAATGCATGCCCAAACCTACCGCGCCCTGCGCGGCATTGAGGTCAGCGATGACACGCTCGGCTACGACGCCATCGTCGATGCCGTGTTGGGCGAGGGTCACTTCCTCGGCCACCCGCAAACCCACGACGCCATGGAACGGGACTATCACTACCCGTCGCTGGCCTGTCGCGACGAGCCCCGCACTTGGGCTGGGAACGGGGCGCAAACCGCCTTTGACCGCGCGCGCACCCGCGTCGATACGATCCTGCGCGATCACCAGCCTCAGTACCTTTCTGCCACCCAAGACGCGGAAATCCGCGCAGCTTTCGACATCAGGCACCCTGCCCGCCCTTGACGGCGGGCCACTTGCGGACGACCCTCTGGCCAAATCCATCGAAAGGCCTCCCATGTCCAAACTCTGCAAGAAAATCGTCCTGACAGGGGCCTGCGGCTCACTTGGCATGGAAATCCGTGAAACGCTGGCGGACTTGGCGGACGAGCTTTTGTCCGTAGACATTGCCGACGCCCCCGCAACCCTGCTGCCCAATGAAACCTTCGTGCAGGCCGACGTCAGCAAACTGGACGAAACGCTCCCCCTGATGGAGGGCGCGACCATGGCCGTGCACTTCGCCTCCATCCCCGATGAACGCCCGTTCGAGGACCTGCTCGGCCCCAATTTCCTGTCCTCCTACAACGTCTGGGAAGCCAGCCACCGCCACGGGGTGCAACGGGTGATCTATGCGTCATCGGTGCATGCGGTGGGCATGGTCGAAAACGCCGCGGGTGCGGGGCTGGACGTGGATCATGCGCCCGACACGTTCTACGGGCTGGCCAAATGTTTCGCCGAAGATCTGGGCAAGCTCTATTGGACAAAGCGCGGGCTGGAATCCGTGCATCTGCGCATCTTCTCCTGCACCAAGGTGCCGCAAAACGCGCGGGCGTTGCGCACATGGCTCAGCTTTGATGACCTACGCCACCTGGTGGACCGCGCCGTGCAAGCGACGACCACGGGCTTTACGGTGATCTACGGCATCTCCAACAACGACCGCGCTCCGGTGAACAACGACAAGGCTGCGTTCCTTGGCTACAAACCCAAGGATAACGCGGAAAACTGGGCGGAAAGCCTGATGGCCGCTGCCGCGCCCGCCGACCCGTCCGACCGTGCGCAACTGTGCCTCGGTGGCCCGTTCGCAACGATCCCCTTGGGCGAAAGCGGAGTGGCCGCCATTCAGGCGATGACGGCGCCTGCGCCGGAAGAGCCCACCGCCGAGAAAGAACCAGACCAAGCCGAAGACGCAAACGCCAAGAAGCTCCCGTCGTTCCTGACGAAGAAGGGCATGAACCCCTAGAACCGGATCTCGAACACGGCACCCGCATCTGACGGCACCGCCTCAATCCCGCCACCGTGCCCCTCCAGCATCCGCCGGACAATCGGCAGGCCCATACCCGTACCACCCTCGTCACGGCGGGTGGTGAAAAACGGCTCAAAGATGCGGTCGCTGTTGCGCTCAGATAGGCCCGGCCCGTCATCGGCGACCCGTAGTCCGCCATCCAAATACATCAGCCGCACGACCTGCGCACCATGTGCCGCCGCATTCCCCAGCAGGTGCTCCAGCACCAGCCGCAGCACGTCCGCAGGCAGCGGCACGACCCCGTCCGCGACAATCTCAACAGCAACCTCTGCCTGCATGGTCCCAACCACATCGCTGATCAGCGCGGTCCCTCGCGCTGCCGGTTCCTGCGCCCGCGCGAGCGCCCGTTGCGCGTCCAGCAGACTCGACATCCGGTCCGCCGCCGCTTCAATTTTCCCCAGCAACCGGTCCCGTTCGCCCTCTGGCAAATCCGGCAGCGCCAGCAGTTCCGCCGCCCCGCGCACCACGGTCAGCGGCGACTTCAACTCATGGGTCACATGGTCCGCATAGCCGCGCAACACGGCCTCGCGTCCTTGCAAGGCGCGGCCCATTTCCAGCACCGACTGGCCCAGCGCCTGCATGTCCGACGTGCCGTAATGATCGAGCGGGTCCAATGCATCCACCGCCCCCGACCGCACACCAGCCGCCCGCGCCCGCAGCGCCTGCATGGGCCGCAACAGAATGCGCCACAGCATCCAGCCCAGCACGAACGTCGCGCCCAGCACGCCAAAGCCTGCCGCCCAAACGGCCTCGCGGTAGCCCATGACGGGCCACATGTAGCGCACAAAGAAAATGCCGATGATCGGCAGGCAAAGAACCACGCCCAAGGTGCCGCCGACCACCATCCACAGCGGAGGCCGCCATTTCTGGATG
Source organism: Pseudooctadecabacter sp. (assembly GCA_020628265.1). GTDB lineage: Bacteria > Pseudomonadota > Alphaproteobacteria > Rhodobacterales > Rhodobacteraceae > Octadecabacter. Next base: position 3,622 of record JAHDFG010000212.1, read on the forward strand.
ATCCGCCTCATGCAGGTGTTGGCCCCTTACACGGCCCCATCCGGATACCGATGCCGTGCATGGTCTCTACCGCATCTGCACATCCCGCCGCCCCCAGCTTGGCCCGCAAATTTCGCAAATGGCTGTCCATGGTCCGGTCGCTCACATGCACGTTGGTCCCATAAATCGCATCCACCAGTGCAGGCCGTGCGTGGACCTGATCGGGCCGTGTGACTAGCTTCACCAACAAATCCATCTCCCGCGCGGTCAACTGCACAACCTCGCCACTCACACGGCACAGATGACGGGCCGGATCGACCTCCAGAATGCCGTGGCGCAGGGGTTTATCAGGGGCCGCCACGCCGCCCCTCCGCAAGATCGCTTTGACCCGCGCGACCAACTCCCGTGGGCTGAACGGCTTCGCCAGATAATCATCGCCCCCCATCTCAAGGCCGACGATCCGGTCCACCTCATCTG
>JAHDFG010000213.1 GCA_020628265.1 Pseudooctadecabacter sp.
TGGGCCAATCCTGTTGCCATTTGACCCATCATATTGACCCGTGTGACATGGGTCAGTTCGCGATTTAGGTCCTGCAGCTTGGCATCCAGACGACGCCTTTGCGCAATCTCGTCAATCAATGTGGCATTCGCCGTGCTGAGTTCTTTGTAGGTGCGGGGCAGGGGCTCATCCGTGGATACTTCACCTTGCGACACAAGCGACGTTCGCACAGCAAAGGCCCGCACGGGTTTCAGGATGAGGTCGGCGAGGGTCACGCCGGCGATTGCCGTGAGGACCGAAATGATCGCGGCGATCCAGATATTGCGCGCGCGGTTGTCCTTGATGCTTTGAATGAAGTCATTTTCCGGTGCGAAGACAGCAACGTTCCAAGGCAGATCGATGTCAGGAACGGGAAGCAAAAGCGTCATGAAGCCCTCGCCGTTATAGTCGAAATCCGACCGGACAGGCTGTGCGCCGGTTGCTGCATTGGCGTCAAATCCTGCGAAAGCCGCGCGCACGACAGGGTCGCTGAAGTCGTCGATCCCGACAAATCCCAAGGTGCCGTTGTCATTGCGGATGTTGATGCGGGCAGGGTCGGGGTGGGCAATGACTTGGCCATCGTCGCTCAGGATGAAGGCCGCACCGGATGAACCGACGACGAGGCCGGACAGAAACAAGGATATGTCGGCGATATCCAGATCGATGCCCACCACACCATACAGGGTGTCACCTTCCCCGTAAATCGGAGCGGCGACCGTGATGCCGGGCTGTTGCGATGAAAAGAAAATATAGGGATCGGTCCAGATCCGAGAGCCGAGCTGCTGTGCGGCGGTGTACCAGGGGCGGGTTCGCGCATCGAAGGTATCTTCGGGGTCGAAGCTGCGCGCGAGGATGGAAAAGTCCTCATCCCGCCAAATGTACTCGATCGTGCGGGTGTCGCCCTCGACTTCGATGATCTTGGTGCGGAACGGGCCGACCTCGTTACTTTTCATGACGAAGACAAAGTTGCCGTCCTCGTCCCCGTAGTAGACCCCTGACAGCTGGGGTTCGGTCAGCAAGAGCTGAAAGAAGTACTCCTCCATCTCCTCGGGCTGCGTGACCGAGATCAGTCCGCTTGTCAGAACACGGCGTGCTTGTTCGGTGTTTTCGGTGGCAGGTTCCAGAAACCGTTTGATGTGTTCGACCGCGTTTGTGCCCGCCTTGTCCATTAGATCGCGCGCATGGGTCAGCATGGCCCGTTCCGAGGAGACATAGGTGGTCAAAACGACAATTGAGATCGCAATGAACTGCAGCCCGACAAGGCTCAGCGCCAATACGAATCCCAGCGAAAACCTCATGTCCTGCGCGTCCGGTGTTGAGCGGGACGGATCACGTCAATGCCTGATTGATTGCGTTCATTTGCTGGGTGTATGCGCGCAGTCATCGCGTGGCGGTCCCGTGCAACAGGATCAGGTGCAATACAGCGCAGCCCGCGCCTATCGGCAGTAAGGCGCTGGAAATGAGCGATAAAACCTGTCCCACCTGCGGTCCTCCGACCTCTCCGTCGCCAAGTGTCCCCCACGTCATGCGATTCTGTCCATAGGTAGTTACGCGCATAGACAGACCTCACCCCCCTTGAGACGCTTAAGGTTCAAGCAGGGCGATCCTGCGGACTGGACCTGGGGGTCTGACAAGACGGGCGATGGCGGTGGGCCAAAGCCTGCATTTCCCTATCCAGACAGATATCGAACGAGGGAGAACCACAATGTTCCACAAGAAATTTACAACTGCAGCCGCAGTCGCGGCGGCAATGGCTGTATCGGCTCCGGCGGCGATGGCCGAAGAGTTCATCACAATCGGCACCGGTGGCGTCACCGGCGTTTACTACCCAACCGGCGGTGCAATCTGCCGCCTCGTGAACCAAGGCCGTCGTGACCACGGAGTGCGTTGCTCGGTCGAATCCACGGGTGGTTCGGTCTACAACATCAACACGATCCGTGAAGGCGAGTTGGAATTCGGTGTGGCCCAGTCCGACTGGCAGTACCACGCCTACAATGGCACCTCCCGCTTCGAAGAGGCCGGTGCGTTTGAAGGCCTGCGGGCTGTATTCTCGGTCCATCCTGAGCCGTTCACAGTTGTGGCCCGTGCCGACAGCGGCATCGAGACCTTCGAAGATCTGCAAGGCAAGCGCGTGAACATCGGCAACCCCGGTTCCGGTCAGCGCGGCACCATGGAAGTCCTGATGGAAGCCCTTGGCTGGACCACGGATGACTTCGCACTGGCGACAGAGCTGAAAGCCTCCGAGCAGTCCGCCGCACTGTGCGACAACCAGATCGATGCGATGGTTTACACCGTTGGTCACCCGTCCGGTTCCATCTCCGAAGCCACGACTGCCTGCGACTCTGTGCTGGTTGAAGTCTCCGGCGATGCGGTTGCGCAGCTGATCGAAGAAAACTCCTTCTACCGCTCTGCCACCATTCCGGGCGGCATGTACCGTGGAAACGACGAAGACGTCATGACATTCGGTGTGGGCGCGACCTTCGTGAGCTCTGCGGACGTGTCCGAAGAGGTTGTCTACACGCTGGTCAAGTCCGTCTTTGACAACATCGATGACTTCCGCGGTCTGCACCCTGCGTTTGCGAACCTTGACCCGGCTGCAATGGCATCTGCCGGTCTGTCCGCTCCGCTGCATGACGGTGCTGCACGCTACTACCGCGAAGCTGGTCTGATCGAGTAATCACCAGACGTTCTGACCTTTCCGGGGGCGGCGCATTCCCGCCCCCGGACCACAAAACGACGCGCCAGAAACAGGCGACCGGGGGACATTATGGCACAAACAGAAAATCGCGCGCTCAGTGAGCAAGAGCTTCAGGAACTCGTCGCAGCCAGTGACAGCGGCGCCCGAAGCCCGTCTGGCGCTGTCGGCAAGATGATCGCCATCACGGCGCTGCTGTGGTCGGTGTTTCAGGTCCTGCTGGCCTCTCCCGTTGGGCCCTATGTTTTGCCCGGCGACTTGATCAACAACTCCCGTCAGATCCATCTGGCCTTCGCGATATTCCTCTCGGCGATGGCCTATCCGCTGTTCAAGAACAGCCCTCGTGACATGATCCCGTGGTATGATTGGATCTTGGGGCTGGGGGGCGCTTTTCTGGCGCTTTATGGCTACTTCTTTTACGACAAAATCGTGGGCAACGGCGGGCTTGCCGATGTCACGGATTCCTATTTCGCCCTTGCTGGCTTGGTCTTTCTTTTCATCGCGGCCTACCGGACATTGGGTCCGGTCATGGTCATTCTGGCCGTTGTCTTCCTCGGCTACGTCTTCTTCGGTTCATCCGAGGTAGTACCCGACCAGATTCGCTGGGCGGGTGCGTCGCTGCGCAAGGCGATGAGCCATATGTGGATTACCTCCGAAGGTGTCTTCGGGATCGCGCTGGGCGTATCCACGCGGTTCGTGTTCCTCTTCGTGCTCTTTGGTGCGTTGTTGGATAAGGCCGGCGCGGGCAACTACTTTATCAAGATGGCGTTTGGGGCGCTCGGCCACCTGCGCGGCGGGCCTGCAAAGGCCGCTGTTGTCGGGTCGGCTGCGACGGGCCTGATCTCGGGCTCGTCCATCGCGAACGTGGTGACGACCGGCACATTCACAATCCCGCTGATGAAACGTGTGGGCTTTAGTGCCGAAAAGGCCGGATCGGTCGAGGTTGCCTCATCCGTGAACGGTCAGATCATGCCACCTGTCATGGGGGCTGCGGCCTTCTTGATGGTGGAATATGTGGGCATCTCCTACGTCGAGGTCATCACCCACGCCTTCCTGCCCGCGATCATCAGCTACATCGCGCTGGTCTATATTGTTCACCTCGAAGCGGTGAAAAACAACATGCCGACGATCGGCAATAAGGTCGTCAACATGTTCAACACTATTCTGGGCATGTTCGGCTTCTTCGCGGGCTTCGCGCTGCTGTGCTACGCCACCCAATATCCTGTCGCGGCCGTGGTGTCGCTGTTCCCCGAAGGCTCCGGCTGGATCCTCGCGGCATTGCTGGGGTTGGTCTACGTTGGCCTGATTTACGTGGCCTCACAGGTCGAAGACCTTGAGCCCGATGA
>JAHDFG010000214.1 GCA_020628265.1 Pseudooctadecabacter sp.
ATCCGCCAAAATGGGTCTTCAGCCTGTCGCCAAAGGCCGCATACAGCGAAAAGAGCGGTTTCTTGTTGCCGATCCGCGCCCCATAGGGCGGGTTGCATATCACAAGGCCAGCTTCGTCGCAGGGCGGGGTGATGTCGCTGATCGCCTTGACATCAAACGTCGCGGTGCCGCCGACGCCCGCCCGATCGGCGTTTGCACGGGACATCTTGATCGCTCCTTGGTCGCGGTCTGATCCGAACACGGGGAACGCGGCGTCCCTTTCGGGGCTGCTCATCTTGGCAAACGCCACCGCGTCAAAGGACGGTAAATCCTGAAAGGTGAATTCGCGGTTCCGGCCCGGATCGAGACGCCTCGCGATTTCCGCGGCCTCAATCGGGATCGTGCCTGATCCGCACATGGGGTCGTACAAAGGCTCTTTGCCATTGTATCCCACGGCCCGCAGGAACAGTGCGGCCATGGTTTCGCGCATGGGGGCTTTGTTCACAGCCTCTTTGTGGCCGCGTTTGTGCAGGCTCTCGCCAGAGGTATCGATGGAGACCGTCACCTGATCCCGTTCAATTCTGATGCGCAAGCTCAGGTCAGCGGGGTAGCCTTCTTCCGGCGGGAAATATCCGTGGGCCGCGAGGGCAGTTGCGGCCCGTTCTTTAGCCGCACCCGCGTGGTAGATTTTAGACTTTTGGCATGTCACTTCGATTTCGACAGACGCATATTTCGGCAGTGTCTTGTCCCAATCGAATTCCCGCAGGTTCATTTCCAGCTGGGACAGGTACAACGCGCGGAACTGCAGGACCCGCGCCAGCACGCGGTTCGCGCCGCGCAGTTGCAGGTTCGCACGCCAGACAGCGGGCCAGTCCCCTTTGAGCGTCACACCACCGGGGATCGTCGACGTGACCTTGAACCCCTTTTCGCGGGCCTCTGCAGCCAAATAATCCTGCTGGCCGGGTGCTGTGATCAGGAAAATGTCCATGGGTCTCGTTCGCCTTCAACGGGTCAAAACAAAACCGCCCGCTGCAGGGCAGGGGCGGCTCCGTAACTTTGTGCGAGGCACTCCGGCTTAACGGCGGATGCCCAGACGCTTGATCAGGTCCTGATAGCGTGCTTCGTCCTTGCCCTTGGTGTAGTCCAGCAGCTTACGACGCTGGGCAACCATTTTCAGAAGGCCACGACGACCGTGGTTGTCCTTCTTGTGGGTCTTGAAGTGCTCGGTCAGGGTGTTGATCCGGCTGGTGAGGATGGCAACCTGAACTTCAGGCGAACCGGTGTCGCCTTCTTTGGTTGCGAATTCCTTCATCAGGCGTGCTTTTTCGTCAGCAGTAATCGACATCGGGGTCTCCTTGTCTAAAGGGTGAATGGCGCAAGCCGGGATGTCGTCCAGCAAGGCCCGTGGAGGGTGTTCCGACCGCAAAGATTGGCCGGATGCGCGCGTATAGGAAGATTCTGCAGTCTTGGCAAAAGGTTTTTGTCAGCGATATTCAGGCAGCGACCAACCGGACGGTCCCCACGTCGAAGTCCGTGACCCCGACCAAAGACGCAACCGGCGCACCATTGGCCAGCAAGACCATTCCGTCCGTGGAGGTCTCAACAGCCAAGTCCGGTTCGGTGCCGCTATAGTTCAAGACGATCACATCATCCGTTGAGAAATCCATGATTGTGACCGCGCCGCGGCCAACGTCGAAGGTATCGGCGCCCGTGCCGCCCGACATGACATCACCGGTGTTCCCGATGATGATGTCATTGCCCTGTCCGCCGTTGAGGTAATCTCCCTCATGCGTTGCCTCACCCGTCACACCGTCGACGATATCGTCGCCTGCGCTGCCTTGCAGGTTGTCGATGCCAGCGCCACCGACGACTGTGTCGTTCCCGAACCCGCCGAGCAGCTGGTCGTCACCACCGTCCCCTGCAAGCAGGTCGTCGCCATCACCGCCCTGCACGGTATCGTCGCCCTCGCCGCCGGACATCACATCGTCTCCGATATGCCCGTAGATCAGATCGTCTCCCGCATCGCCGGATAGATGGTCATTTCCGCGGCCACCATAGAGTTGGTCCTTGCCGTCGCCGCCTGTCAGGCTGTCATCGCCGTCTTCGGCATCAAGGAAATCATCGCCGCCGCCGCCTGCCATCGTGTCCGCGTTCTCTGTGCCGAAGGCTTCGATGCGACCAGTTGGTTCAGGGGCGGGTTCAGGCGTAGGCTCGATCAGGGTTTCCTCAGACCCAGGGTCATCTGCGTCGGGGATCGCATCGTCGGTAACATCATCTGTGTTGACTGAAAGGCCGATGAACGCCGATCCGGCGATGGCAATTCCGACCAATCCAAGAAGTGCAAGCATGACAGCAGGCTTTCGTAAACGCATCAGCGGGGCCGCAAAAAACAGGGCGACCTTGTTAAATCCGTCCCAGTGTAGCGCAGCGCCACCCTACTTTCTGTAGTTTTCGAAACAAATGGTTAACGCAAGCGCCGCGGGTCTCACTTATCCCAGAGCACCGGTTCTTGCTGGTAAGAGATATAGAGCGGATGTTTGGGGTGTCCGGCCTTGCTGAGCCCCAGATGATAAAGCGGGACATCCAGCCCAAGCAGCAACTGATGCACGTAAGGCCCGCGGTTCAGATGCTCCCCATGGGTGCCCCACGCGCAGATGGTCCGGTCGGCCCAAGCCGTGCCGTCAAGAATGGCGGCATCATTGTCGGGACCGACAGGATCTGCCGCCGCTCGCATCTTGCGCGGATCGGTGTCGCGCCACGCAAAGATGTTCGTGACGCGAAAGCCTCCGAAACCCAGCGCCCGCGCGCGCCGTTCGCAGCGCTCGACTGTCGGGTCGTTCTGGACCTCGGTTGCGGTTGAGGGGTTCAGCATCACGAAATGGACCCGCCCGCCCTCGTCATCCCACACCCGCGTCAACGCATACCTGTAGCGTTCACAGTCCGAGTAAATTGCCGTGGACGGGGCGTCGCCCTTTGTGTGGGTCCGAATAATCATGGCCGCTATATGCCTGTGCGAGGCCGATTGTGCTAGGCTTGGCCCACTAAACAGGAGGGCGCTATGCAACTCGGAGCATTTTCAATTTCATTGTCGGTCAAGGATCTTGAGGCGAGCCGCGCCTTTTACAAAGATCTCGGGTTCGAAGATTTCGGCGGCGCGGCCGAGCACGGCTACGCCATTATGAAGAACGGCGAAACCTTGATCGGGCTGTTTCAAGGCATGTTCGAAGGCAACCTGCTGACCTTCAATCCCGGTTGGGATCAATCGGCGCAGAACGTGGATGCGTTTGATGATGTGCGCGCCATCAAGGCTCATCTACAGGCCAAAGGCCATGCCGTCAGTCAGGAACAAGGCGGCGATGAAGGGCCCGCGTCCTTTGTTGTTATTGATCCGGACGGGAATCCTATCCTCATAGATCAGCATCGTTGATCTATGGCGAGCCAGCCAAGCGGCGCTTTGGCCAAGATGAACCCTTAGGCGCGCACAAAGACCCGCGCGGGATGGAGTTCACCGGATTTGAACACGCCAACGGCTATGGCTTCGCCGTCATGTTCTGCCCAGCATTCGTCACCGTAGTCGACGTCGCCCATCACGAGTGCAGGATTGCCGTTGCGTAGTTTGGTGATGCTGGACTCGGGACAATGCACCTTGGGTAAATCGGCCAGACCGTCTTCAAGTGGGCGGATCAAATGGTCCAGTCCAGTCGTTTTGGCATGTTCGTCAAGCTGGTCCAGAGAGACACCGTCGGCAGCGTCAAAAGGCCCGGACCAGATGCGACGCAGCTCGCGGACGTGGCCATGACAGCCCAGTGCTTCACCCAGATCGCGGGCGATGGACCGCACGTAGCCGCCTTTGCCGCAGGTCATTTCAAGCGTGACGTGGTCGGGGTCGGGGCGGTCAATCAGCAGCAGTTCTTCAACCCATAGGGGCCGCGCGGCGATCTCGAAATCCTCGCCATCACGGGCACGTTTATAGGCGCGTTCGCCGTCGATCTTGACGGCCGAGTAGGCGGGCGGGACCTGCATGATGTCCCCGACAAAGGCGCCCAAGGCGGCCTTGATGTCGTCGTCACTG
>JAHDFG010000215.1 GCA_020628265.1 Pseudooctadecabacter sp.
CCCACGACATCGGCGCGCGGCTGATGACGTTTGATGATCTGGATGCGGTCGAGGCCTACGACGGCGTCTGGGCCAACTTCTCATTGCTGCATGCCCCCGCCACGGACCTGCCCCGCCACATGGCCGCCATCGCCCGCGCCTTGCGGCCTGCGGGTCTCTTCCATATCGGCATGAAAACCGGTGAGGGCGAACACCGCGACAGCATCGACCGGCTTTATACCTATGTGACCGTACCGCAGTTGCGGGAGTTGCTTGAGGACGCGGGGTTTGAGGTTTTGTCGACCGAGGAAGGTGAAGAAATGGGCTGTGCCGGAACTGTCGATCCTTACGTCATCATGAGGGCCCGCAAGAATGGCTGATTTGTTTGCCTATACCGATGGCGCCTGTTCCGGAAACCCCGGCCCGGGCGGCTGGGGCGCGTTGCTGATCGCGCGGGACGGCGAAAAGGTTGTTAAGGAACGCGAGCTGAAAGGCGGCGCGCCGACAGCCACCAACAATCAGATGGAACTGATGGCCGCGATATCCGCGCTTGAGGCTTTGTCCGGCCCCTCGACCATCACGGTGGTCACCGACAGCTCTTACGTCAAAGACGGGATCACCAAGTGGATTTATGGCTGGAAGGCCAAGGGGTGGAAGACCGCTGGCAAGAAACCGGTGAAGAACGAAGATCTGTGGAAGCGGCTGGATGCCGCGACGACACGGCACAATGTGACGTGGGAATGGGTGAAGGGCCACGCCGGCCACCCCGAGAACGAACGGGCGGATGAGTTGGCGCGGGCGGGCATGGAGCCCTTCAAGGCCTCCGCATGACCGCGCTGCAGGGGCTGGACTACGCATCGGTCTTCGTCTTTGCCCTGACCGGCGCGCTGGTCGCCAGCCGCGCCCAACTTGATCTTGTAGGGTTTGTGTTCATCGCCTGTCTGACGGCTGTGGGCGGCGGCACGGTGCGGGATGTGATCCTCGACCGCGGTGTGTTCTGGGTGGAAGATCCGTCCTTTATTGCTGTGGCATCCGCCGCGGCGGTGGTGGTCTTCTTGACGGCGCATCTGTTGGAAAGCCGCCTGCGGGCCATCTTCTGGCTGGACGCGCTGGCCTTGGCCGTGGCGGTGCCTGCGGGCGTGGCTGCGGCCATCGGGGTGTCGGCGGGGTGGCCCATCGTGATCATCATGGGGGTCGCGACGGGGTGCTTTGGCGGTCTGATGCGGGACGTTGTCTGCAACGAGGTTCCACTGGTCCTGAAACAGGGCGAGCTTTACGTTACATGCGCCTTTGTGGGGGCGGCCTCTGCGCTCGCGCTCATCGGCTTTGACGTCCCCCTGCCGTTGGCCTTGTTCGGGTGCGGCGTGGTCACTTTTGCGCTGCGAGCAGGCTCATTGGCTTTTGGCTGGCGCCTGCCCGTTTATAAAAGCCGCCCGCCCCGTGGCTGACCTTTCTTTTGAGTATTTGTGAACCAAAGACGAGGGTGGTGCGCCCCTAGTCGAAGGTGGCGGGTGGCGTCCAGCCTTTGAGGATCTCTGCCACGGGTGCTGCGCGTTTGCCTTGGCGTTGCAGGGACAGAATGCTCACCGAGGCATGCGGGTCTTGGGCGCGGTCGGCGCTGCCTGCCCCGATAATGAACGCGCCCGCATCCGTCGAAGTCTCCCCTGGCTTGAGCGGGAGGCGGCTTGGGCGGGCCTTCAGGAACTTTACGCGTTCGCCGTTTGCTTCGGCCCACGCGCCGGGGAACGGGGAGAGGCCGTTGATTTGGCGCACCACGTCAATGGCCGGTTTGGTCCAGTCGATCCGCGCTTCGGCCTTGTCGATTTTTGCCGCGTAGGTGACGCCCTCTTCCGGCTGGGGCACAGGCTGCAAAGCGCCCAATTGCGCAAGAGCCTCCACAATCGCCTCAGCGCCCAAAACAGACAGACGGTCGTGCAATTCGCCTGTTGTTTCAGTCCCCCCAATCGGGGTCGTGCGGCGCAGCAAGACTGCGCCGGTATCAAGACCCGCATCCATCTGCATGATGCAGACGCCGGTTTCCGCATCCCCCGCTATGATCGCACGGTGGATGGGGGCAGCCCCCCGCCAGCGCGGCAACAGCGAGGCGTGGATGTTCAGACAACCGTGGGTCGGGGCGTCCAGCACCGCCTGCGGCAGGATTAGCCCGTAGGCGACGACGACGGCGATATCCGCATTCAACGCCACAAGTGTCGCTTGTTCCTCGGCACCCTTCAACGATACCGGATGCCGGACGGACAAACCCAGTGCCTCGGCCCGCGCGTGAACAGCTGTTGGTCTGTCTTTCTTGCCGCGGCCCGCAGGACGGGGCGGCTGGCAGTAGACGGCGCAAATGTCGTGGCCCGCTTCGATCAGGGCATCCAAAACAGGAACAGAGAACTCGGGGCTTCCCATGAAAATGATACGCATCGTCCGTCCCTTCCTTTGGTCGCTCTAGCGGTTCAGCTTCCTGGCCTTCTTGACCAACATTGCGCGCTTGGTCCGGCTCAGGTTGTCGAAATACATCTTGCCGTTCAAATGGTCGATCTGATGCTGCACGGATGTGGCCCAAAGGCCGACAAAGTCGCGCTCCTCTTGCTCCCCCGCCTCGTTCAGGAACCGGACTGTTACCGCGCGCGGGCGTTCGAGGACCGCGGACACGCCAGGCAGGTTTGGCGAAGCCTCTTCGTGGGCGCGCAGTTGAGCCGAGGCGTGCAGGATAATGGGGTTCGCCATACGGACCGCCTCACCACGTTTGTCGGAGGCATCGACCACCGCCAGCTGCAGCGACACCCCCAGCTGCGGAGCAGCAAGGCCCACGCCGGGCATGGCATCCATAGCCTCGACCATCTCGCCCCAAAGGCCGCGGATATCGTCGGTGATCGCCTCCACCTCGGCCGCAGGGGTGCGCAGGACGGGCGCGGGCCACATGATAAAGGGTCTACGGGGCATAGCGGGCCTCCAGATCGGCGCGGGCGGTGGGGGGCTGGTGATCAAAGATCACGCGGCCCAGCAGGTGGTCGTGTTCATGCAGGATGCAACGGGCGAGGATGCCGTCGAATGTGTCAGTCTGGGTGCTGCCGTCCAAGGTTTGCCAATGTAACGTGACAGTGTCGGGCCGCGCCACTGGCATGGGCAGGTCGGGGATGGACAGGCATTGCTCATCCATCATGCTGATGTCTTCGCTGACCGAAACGATGGTGGGGTTGAAGAAGGCGCGAGGATCGCGGGCCCCTTCTTTCCACGTGACGTCCACGACGAAAACCGATGTCAGAACGCCGATCTGCGGGGCTGCAAGGCCACGGCCTTGGGCGGCATACATGCTGTCGAACAGGTCGTCGATCAATGCGGGCAAAGCGGGGTCTGCGAGATCCGCTGCAGCACAAGGCGTGGACAGCACAGGGTCAGGCCACAGCCTGATCTGCCGGACGGCCATTACTTTGCCTCGCGGGCGCGTTCCCGTTTCAGCTTTTGCATCTTGCGCGTGATCATCTGCCGTTTGAGCGGCTTTAGGTAATCGATGAACAACTTGCCATCCAGATGGTCGATCTCGTGCTGGACACAGGTGGCCCACAGGCCATCGAACCGCTCTTTTTGGGTCTTGCCGTCCAGATCCATCCACTGAACGGTGACCTCTGCGGGGCGTTCAACCTCAGCGTATTGATCGGGGATCGACAGGCAGCCTTCGTCGTAAACGGACCGTTCCTCGGACACCTCAAGGATTTCGGGATTGATAAGGACCATGGGCTGGGGCGCTGCGTCCTCCTCCTTGACGCAATCCATCACCAACATGCGCTGGAGGATACCAACCTGCGGGGCCGCAAGCCCAATACCCGGCGCGTCATACATCGTCTCAAGCATGTCGTCGGCCAAACGGCGCAGTTCGGTGTCAACCGATCCGATTGGGTCAGCTTTGGCTTTCAGGCGCGGGTCGGGGTGCAAAAGGATCGTGCGGCGTGTCATGGCGTTGATGTAGGACGAACGGCCCCGCTGCGCAACACGGGGTTGCGTCCCGCTGCAGGGCGGCTAGCTTTGCCGCAAAGGAGACCACACCATGAGTTTTGACACCCCGA
>JAHDFG010000216.1 GCA_020628265.1 Pseudooctadecabacter sp.
TCACCCAGAACCCCTTGCCCAGATATTGCGCCGCACTGGCGCAGAATTTGAACACAGACGACAGCGCGCCGATGTGATGGGCGTAGAACGTCGCAGGGCCCGGTTTGCCAACGGCATAGGGATATACGGACACGCCCTCACCCGCCGCCGCTTCCAACTCGGCAAAGGCCTCAGGCTCGGGCTCGAAGCCATGAAGATGGGCCAGATCATGATCCAGCAAAGGCTTATAAACAGGCACTTCCTTGGTGATCCGTGCGCCGATGTCGGCCATCTGGAGGGGCGCATCCAGTGCCAACAGGTCAATCAGCCACGCGGCCCGCGATTTCGCATCTGTCTTTGGCATCACGCCGCCCCCTTCTGTTTCAGACCTTCGGGAAAACTGGCATAAAGCGCCTCTTTCGCCTCCGCGATCCCGCCCGCATAAGCCAAATCGCCCTGCGGGGCCGAGGCGGCAACCTCTTCGATCTGGCGCGGGTCAATCGGGGTGCCCATGGCACGGCCAATGCCCGCTGCGTAATCGTGGAACTTCAACATTGCGCCGCCGTGGATGCCCTGCGGGTCAAGCCACGTGTTGGGAATGCCGTAGGCATCCGCCGTCACCAACCCGTGCAGGGACTGGCTGATCACATGGGCGCAAGACGCGATCTGGCGCACGACCTCATGGGGATCGTCATCCCGCACATCGATCAATTTGATGCGCGGGTTTTTCTCGGCGATTTCAAGGAACCGCGGGTCGTCGGCAAAGTGCATATGTGGCACCAGCCCCACCACATCCTCGCGCTTCGGCGCCTTCCCCAGTGCATCCGCGATCAGCAACCCCGTATCGCCAAACACACGGTCATCCCGCTGCATCAAAGCCGCCGTGATCGGCCCGCGCAACAGCGCCACACGGACGTTGCGCAAGAACTCCAACCCCGGAAGGCCAGCCATCGCACCTGTCCCCCAAAGGAACGGCTTGCGTCCCTTTTCGCGCGGCTGCGCCTGATGGTTGGACACCGACTTCATCAAACTGCCAAGCGCATACATCTCGCACGCATGATGGTTCGCCCACACGACCTCGCGCCCCGACACATGAGACACAATGGTCCGGCTGATCGCATCACCGAAGTTCTGCTCAGCACGGTACCAGAATAGGCGCAGGGGCGAGGTGTAGGTCAAAGTCCCACCCCGCATTCGGTAGACGAACAGTCAATGTGACTGGAGGTGTCCATCGGCCCTAACCTGCTCCTTCCGCGCCGCCTTCTACTAAAGAAGACCCACTAATCCCCTTTGGGATCGATTACCCCACAGACCCTTCCAACGAGATCGCCACCAGGGCCTGCGCTTCCATGGCAAACTCCATAGGCAGTGCCTGCAGCACGTCCTTGCAGAACCCGTTGACGACCAAGGCCACGGCCTCTTCCTCGTCCATGCCACGGCTGCGGCAGTAGAACAGCTGATCGTCGTCCACCTTGGACGTCGTCGCCTCGTGTTCAACGCGGGAAGAATTGTTCTTCACCTCGATATACGGCACCGTATGCGCCCCGCATTTGTCGCCGATCAGCAGGCTGTCACACTGGGTGTAGTTCCGGCTGTCCTTGGCCTTGGGGTGCATGCTGACCAACCCGCGATAGGTGTTCTGCGCACGACCCGCGCTGATACCCTTGGAGACAATCCGGCTCTTGGTGTTCTTGCCCAGATGCACCATCTTCGTGCCCGTGTCGGCCTGCTGCATGTTGTTGGCAATGGCGATGGAATAGAACTCGCCTTGGCTTTCATCGCCGCGCAGAATGCAGGACGGATACTTCCACGTCACGGCAGATCCGGTCTCCACTTGCGTCCACATCACCTTGGACCGATCCCCACGACAATCCGCGCGTTTGGTCACAAAGTTATAGATCCCGCCTTTGCCGTTCTCATCGCCAGGGTACCAGTTCTGCACGGTGGAGTACTTTACCTCCGCATCGTCCAGAATGACGATTTCAACCACGGCAGCGTGCAGCTGCGCGATATCCCGCTGGGGTGCTGTGCAGCCCTCAAGGTAGGACACATAAGACCCTTCCTCTGCAATGATCAGCGTGCGTTCAAACTGACCTGTGTTTTCAGCGTTGATGCGGAAATAGGTCGACAGTTCCATCGGGCAGCGTGTGCCCTTGGGGATGTAAACAAACGACCCGTCCGAGAAGACGGCAGAGTTCAACGTCGCATAGAAGTTGTCCTGCACCGGCACGACCGACCCAAGGTACTTCTTGACCAACTCGGGATGCTCCTTGATCGCCTCCGAGATGGAGCAGAAGATCACACCGGCCTTTTTCAATTCATCCTGAAAGGTCGTGCCCACAGAGACGGAATCAAATACCGCATCCACGGCGACCTTGCGGCCTTCTTCGGGTGCATCTTCGGCGCCCTCAACACCGGCGAGGATCATCTGCTCTTTCAGCGGAATACCCAGTTTTTCGTAGGTTGCCAGCAACTTCGGGTCGACCTCGTCCAAGGACTTCGGCTTCACTTCCATGCTCTTGGGGCGGGCATAGTAATACTGGTCCTGAAAATCGATTTCGGGGTAGTCGACCATCGCCCACTCAGGCTCTTTCATCTCCAGCCAGCGGGCATAGGCCGCAAGACGCCATTCCAGCATCCATTCCGGCTCGTCGTTCTTTTCAGAGATCAGACGCACGATGTCCTCGGTCAGCCCCTTCGGGGCGTAGTCCATCTCGATGTCCGTGTCCCAGCCATACTTATATTCGCCGCCCAGCTTCTTGACCGCATCCACGGTTTCCTGCTCAACACCTTCTTTGACCTGTTCGTCCAGTGACATTCCCTGCTCTCCTATCCGGCCCGCTTGGCCTGAAATCTCGTGTGCGCTTTCGCCCAGCTCTCGGCAAACCGCAACACCTCATCTTCTGTTGTCTCGGGCCCCAGTGACACCCGAACCGTGCTCGACGCGACCTCCGCGTCATATCCCATGGCCTGCACCACGCGGCTGGCCTTGACCTTACCGCTGGAACAGGCGGATCCCGCGCTGATCGCAAAGCCCGCCAGATCCATCGCCATCACTTGCGTCTCACCCTTCCAGCCCCGTGTCGCGAAACACGACGTATTGGGCAAACGCGGCGCGTCTTTCCCCACAAAGATAGTATCGGGTGCGGCGTCCTCAATGGCCTTTTCTAGAATCTTTCTAAGCTCCGCAACCCGATCCCAGACCCCATCCGCCAAATCACGGCCCGCAGCCTCTGCCGCCGCTCCAAATCCGGCAATTCCAATAACATTCTCCGTGCCCGAGCGACGCCCCTGTTCTTGCCCCCCACCCGGGATCAAGGCAGGCGCATCAACACCTAGCTTCAGGCACAAGGCACCAACGCCCTTGGGCCCGCCCATCTTATGGGCCGACAGCATCAAAAAATCGGCCCCCAGCGACCCGAGATCAAACCGGACACGGCCCGCCGCCTGCACACCGTCCACCAACACCATAGCGCCCTGCTGCCACGCCACCTGCGCCCAGCGAAAGTTATCCTGCAAAACCCCTGTCTCGGAATTGGCAGCCTGAACGGCAAGCAAATCCCCCGTGAAGTCTTCAAACGGCGCGATCTCGCCCGTGCTCAAAACACCCAATTCTGCCTGCCGGTGGGCCAAAACCGCATCATGCTCTACGTCCGCACAGACCAAATGCCGCCCGTGACACGCCAGCGCCGCAGATTCCGTCGCACCGGCTGTGAACACAACTTCGTTGGCATCAATCCCGACCAAGCCCGCAACCTGCGCCCGCGCCTTCTCGATCAACCCCTTGGCCGCGCGGCCCTCACCATGGACAGACGACGGATTGCCTACGATATCCATCGCCGCGACCATGGCCGCCCGCGCTTCCGCCCGCAGCGGCGCCGTCGCGTTATAATCCAGATACACACGGCTCATCGAACACCTGCCCGCTGCATCGGCTTCTTTGGCTCCAAAATATCCCCGCCGGAGGCATAAAAATCCCCGCGCGCGCCAGCGCGCGCCTCCCGCCCGCTGCAAGCGCCGATCGCAAGATCGTCCCGACCGCTCATTCGTCCACA
>JAHDFG010000217.1 GCA_020628265.1 Pseudooctadecabacter sp.
GCCGCCTCCGATCCGGCATGGGTGTGCCCTCCGCTGACAAAGACCACAGGGTCATCCCCGAGTGCATCTGCCAGATCACCTCGGGTCAATTCGTCCTCAGCAAAACCGATCAGGATCAAAGCTGCGCGCTCGCCTTGCCCCTCGACCAAGGCGTTGGTGGCAAGCGTGGTGGACAAAGACACCATGGCCACCCGCGACGGATCGACAGCCCCACCATCCAGAACGGCGGCAATTGCATCGCCCACACCCTTGGACAGGTCAGGTCGCGTCGTCAGTGCTTTGGCCGTCGAGATCAATTCGTCCGTCCGGTCGTCCAAAACGACCGCATCGGTGTATGTCCCGCCCGTATCAATGCCCAGTAAAAATGCCATGTCGTCCCTTACCCCCAGCGCACGCTACATCCGTGCCGGTGCCCGTCTGTATCAAAGACGACACGCGCGTTGCCAGTCGCGCCTTTGGGTCAAGTCAGGCTCTTCAATTCAATAACCGTCCCGCCCGCGGCCGCTGCATCCTCCGCATCGTGGGTGACCATCAGCATTGGCAAGCCGCGGTCGCGTGCAGTCCGGAAGACCAGCTCGCGGACTTGGGCACGCAACTCGGCATCAAGCCGCGAAAAAGCTTCGTCAAGCAGCAATGCACGTGGTTCCGATAGCAACATCCGAACCAATGCGACCCGTGCTTTCTGCCCCCCGGACAGGGTCGCAGGATCGCGGTCCGCGTAACCCTCCAGATCAACAGAGGCCAATGCGGCGTCGATTGCCTGCGCCCGCTCTGTGCGGGACCCACCAGATGGCATGCCAAAGGCAAGGTTGGCACCAACGCTCATATGCGGGAACAGAAGATCGTCCTGAAACAGGATGCCCACATGGCGCTGATGCGGCGGCAAGTTCGTTATGGAAACACCATCCAGCTCCACATCGCCCATGCCCGTAAAGACCGGCGCAAGGGTCCCTGTGATGAATGCCAGGAGGGTCGATTTCCCCACACCGGACGGGCCCATGACCGTCAGGATATCGCCCGCGCCGATGGCGTGATCGACCTCGATCAACGGTGATCCGTCGCGCAAGATACAGACATTCCGCAGGATTAGACCTTTAGTCATGCAAACCTCTTCGATTGCGCCACAGGATCGCCGGCACGACGAGGGCAAGGGTAAAGGGGACAAGTGCAGCGAGCGTTTGCATCAGACCGTAGACGCCAATGGCGCGTCTGTCATTGCCTGACGCAAGCGCCACCGCTTCGGTCGTCAGGGTTGAGACGCGCCCGCCACCGATCAGCAGCGTTGCCAAATACTGCCCGACGGATACGGCGATCCCGACGGCCATCGCAGTCAAAACCGGCCGCAGCAGCATGGGCAACCGGACGCGCCAGAACACCCGCGCAGGGCTTGCGCCCAAGGCGCCAGCAACCGTGGCGTTTCGGATATCCCAAGACCTCCACGGATCGCCGAGGGACAGAAAGACATAAGGCAGCACAAAGACGAGGTGGGCAAAGATCACGGGCAATCGCCCGATGTCCGCGCCGACCGACAGCAACAGCGTCTGCAAGCCCGGCAGGAACGCGGTCTGCGGCACGAGCAATGGCAAATAGAGCAACCACAAGCCCCGCTGGCCCATGCGTTTGCCGGTCCGGTGTTCTCCCTCAAGGCATCCCAGCACCAGCGCCAAGGCAAGCAGGACAGCAACTCCTGCAATCAGGAAGGTCTCGCCCAACGTTGCCACCGCATTGGGTCCGTGACGCCCCCACGACCGGAGCGTGAAGCCGTCAGGTAGGACGTTGGGAAAGGACCAGAATGCCGCGAAGGACCAGACCAACAGGCCCGCCAAACCCAACAAGATCGCCGCTGCAGACAAAGCACCAACACCAAGCGCGGCGCCTCTCGCAACGCCATCGAACCGACCCCTGCGACCGGAGTAGATCCAGCGGCGGCCCAATGCGGCGACACCCTTCTCGCCAAGCCACCAGAGCGCCAGCACAGCAACGACAAGACCGGCCTGCAGAAGGGCAGCTGCAGCGCCCGTCAAACGCATGGCGAGGTCGGGGTCGCTCATCCATTTGACGATCTGTACCGACAAAGTCGGCGGGGTTGACGGCCCCAGAATAACGGCCACGTCCACGACACTCATGGAATAGGCGATCACGACATAGACCGGCAAACGGATCTGCCCGTAGACACGCGGAAAAACCGTTTTGAGCCAGCCCGTCAACCGCCCATAGCCCAAGGCCTGACTGACCAACAGGGAACGTCGAGGCTGTGCCTGCCCCATTGCCGCGATGGTCATCAACAGAAGGAACGGAACCTCTTTCACGACCAGACCGGCAATCATCGCAAGGCCCATCGGATCCTGCACGATCAGGATATCCGGCGGACGATCCCAGCCTGTGACCATCGGAGACAAAGCGCGTGAAATCCAACCCGATGGTGCAATCAGAAAGGCAAGTCCGAAGGCGGCTGCGGCGTGGGGCACGGACAACAGCGGAGAAAGAAGCCGTTCGAGGGCGCGAAATGCGCGTGTGCCGGACCAGCCTGCAGCAATCAACATGACAACGGTCAAGGACAGTCCGGTGGCCAGAACCCCTGACAAGACGGACAATTGGACCGCACGCCCCAAACCACCCCAGTCGAACAGGGTCCGAAACGGATCAAGGGACGGCCCCGTTAGACCAGCCGCAGGCAGATGCCCGAACGCCGGAAGGACCGTCCCCCAGAGGCCCGCGATTACGGGCCCCAACATTGCAAGCAATGTCAGTGCAGGCAGAAAGCGCAGCACGTCGCTTTCGTTATTGACCGGTGCCGTAACGTTCGACCCAGTCATCCGCGATGCGGGTCATCCAGCTTGGGTGCGGTTCGGCCTGAACCGTGCCAAGCTCGGCCGGCGACAGCGTTGCGACGCCAAGCTCCAACGCATCAAAGGCGGCGCGGTCCTCAGCGGACAGGGCATCCATGTTCAGAACGGTGCCGTAGCCCAGAATGTTGGGGTCTTGCGCGCGGGCCTGCGCTTCGGGCGACATCAGGAAGTTTGCCACAACCATCGCACCCGCGGCAGAACCGGAGTTGTAAGGGATCGCTACGAATGACGCGTTACCAATGGTGCCTTTGTCCAACACAAAGGTGCGTACGGTTTCCGGCAGCTCAAAGTTCGCAATCGCAGTGGAGGCCGCACCGGGGCTAAAGGAAATCGACAGGTCCAATTCACCATCGTTAATCAGCGGGAACATTGCCGTACCTGTGGCCGGATAGGCCTGACCAGAGCGCCACAGGTGCGGCGTCAGGGCATCCAGATAGGCCCAAAGCGGGGCGGTGACGTCATCGTAGGTTTCATCGGTCGCGGCGACCTGCAGCACTGCGGGGTCTTCGATGATGTCGACCAGCACCTGCTTCAGGAACGTGGTGCCGAGGAAGTCCGGCGGCTGGGGATAGCTGAAACGACCGGGATTGGCCTGCGCCCATTCCAGCAACTCGTCCATGGACCCCAGCGTATCTGGCATGGTTGCGGTGTTGTGCACAAAGACGACCTGCGCCATCGCCCAAGGAGCCTCGTACCCCTCGACCGGAACGGTGAAATCGGTCTGGACGGTCTTGCCTTCGGCATCGACAAATTCCCAGTTGGGCAGCTGTTCTGCGAAGGGTCCGAACAGCAGGTCCGCTTCTTTCATCGCTGCAAAATTCGCGCCGTTGATCCAGATCATATCGATCGCGCCGTCTTCATTTTCGCCCGCTTCTTTCTCGGAAATGACACGGGTCACAGCATCGGCAGTGCTGCTAAGCTTCACGTGTTCCAGTGTCACGCCGTAGTCCTCGGCCACACGCTCCCCGACCCATGCGATGAAATCGTTGGTCGTGGTCGACCCGCCCCATGCATTCCAATACACGGTTTGACCGTTCGCTTCGGCGGTAACCGCATCCCAATCGGACGGGTCCGGATTGGCCAGCGCCAGTGTCGGGACGGCAAGGGCCGCCATTAGGGCAAGATACTTCATAGGTCTTCCTTCAGTGTGGTAAAAACGCGCCGTGCGGCGAT
>JAHDFG010000218.1 GCA_020628265.1 Pseudooctadecabacter sp.
TTCATGGCCTCGGCATAGGCGCGCTCTTCCGCGATCAGCGCCTCACGGTCTGCCACAGGAATCTGGTAGTAGTCCGGGTGGATTTCGTTGAACGCAAGGAACCCGTGGCGGTTGCCGCCATAGTCCACGAACGCCGCCTGAAGCGAAGGTTCGACCCGTGTTACTTTTGCGAGGTAAATGTTGCCGGCAAGCTGCCGGCGGGATTGGGTTTCAAAGTCGAACTCCTCGACCTTGTTTCCGTCAACCACCACGACGCGGGTTTCCTCCGCGTGGGTGGCATCGATAAGCATTTTCTTAGCCATGTCTTCCGTTCGCACAAACGCGACAAAAGCACCCCGGGGGGTGCCAAGCCATTGCGTTCATGTCCAAAATGAGCGTTGTCCGCAGCACTGGCCGCGCAAACGAAAGCGTTCGCCGGTCCCTTGTTCAGTTGTGCCGCGCGGATCATCGCGTTTGCTCTCCGACGTTTGCCGACACGTCGGCAACCGTCCGTTCAAGGCCCCTGCGTGTTCGGTGTCCGTCACGCCCGAGGGCTGTTCATCTGATCCACGCAAGCTGCGCCGGATCACATACTTCGGTCTGATCTCGGGGGGTCTAAGCCACCGACTGCAAGATCAGAAAATCTCACCGGACCTTTGGCGCACCGTTACGCCAACCGCCCGTCCTTTCTACATAGGGGATAAGCAGGGCGATTTACAATGTGAAAGTGTGATGACACCGCAGAGAGCGGCCAAACCTTCCCGCCCGTCGCCAAATTTGCGATCAAACGGGGACGAGACGGCTGTCCAAAACCCCTAGCGCGCACATGGCCGTTGCCAGATCAGGGGCAACCTTCTGGCCCAAATCCATCAGCGGAATATCAGGGCGCAAGTCGGGGATTTGCGTGGTGATACAACCCGCAGCGATTGCCGCCTGCGTTCCGGTGTCACTGTCCTCGAATGCCGCACACCGCTGGGGCGAAACGCCCAAGGTCACAGCGGCCTGCAGATAGGGTGCCGGATCCGGTTTGTTGGCCGTGACATCATCACCCGCAACAACACATTCGAAGTGGCCCAGCAGCCCCGCGTGCGCCAGATGCTCCAACGCGGGTGCGCGTTTGGTTGACGTGACAACGGCCATCCGGTGGCCCGCCTTTGACAAAGCGGGCAGAACATCAGCCACAAACGGACGCAGAGGCGCTGCCCCTTCCCGACCGCGACGGTTCTCTTCCCGCCAGACGCGATCAAACTCGGCCACGTCGACATCTGCAGGCACAAAGTCAGCTAGCGCGGCTGTGGTCCTTTCAGCGGACGTCCCGATGAGCGTCAGAAAGAAGGCCCTGACGGCATCATCGCCATAACCAAAGGGCCGCGAGACGCGGACAAGCGCTTCCATGAACAGCCGTTCGGTATCGAGCAGCAACCCGTCCATGTCGAACAACAGCGCCTCGAACGGGCGGGACGTGATGTCAGCCAAGATAATCGGACCGTTGCAGGCCGTATTTGGCCATCTTCTCGTTCAATGTCCGGCGCGGCAGGCACAGCTCTTCCATGACGTTAACGATGCTGCCCTTGTGGCGACGCATGGTGTTGTCGATCAACATACGTTCGAACGCCTCGACAAACTCCTTCAAGGGCTTGCCTTCGGTGGTCATAGCGGGCTGGCTTTCATCATCTTCTGTCATCAACAGGGAGGCAATGGTGCCCGTCCCGCGACGGTTTTGCAGCACCGCCCGTTCGGCCACATTGTAAAGCTGGCGCACGTTGCCCGGCCAAGGGGCCTGCAGCAGCTGGGCTGCTTCTTGCGCCGACACCTCGGGCGCGTCGCAGCCGTATTCTTCTGCAAACCCGTCAGACAACCGTGTGAAAAGAGTTAGAATATCCTCACCACGTGCACGCAGAGGCGGCACGGTGATCCGCAGGGCGGCCAAGCGGTAGAACAGGTCGTTGCGCAACACGCTTTCGCAGGTCTTGCCTTCGTCCTGCAGGTTACAAATGGCAATAATGCGGGTCTCGGCGGGTGTCCCCTGCTCGTTGATCGCGGTCAGCAATCGGGACTGGTTGGTGGGCGACAATGCCTCGACATCTTCCAGCACCAACGTGCCGCCACGGGCCTCTTCCATTGCGGGGATCGGATCATCCTGACCCGCCGGGCCAAACAGCCGCTTGGCCAGCGCTTCTTCCTCATAGGCGGCGCAGGAAATCAGGACAAACTTCTTGTTGGCACGGGCCCCCACGGCATGAAGCGCATGGGCGACCAGCGTCTTGCCAGTGCCAGTCTCCCCTTCGATCAAAACGTGGCCATCGGCCTGCCCCAGATCGAGGATATCTTCCTTCAGGCGTTCCATCACGGGGCTTGCGCCGATCAGCTTTTTCATCAGCGCACCACCGTCGCTGAGTTCGCGGCGCAGCGCACGGTTGTCCAGCGTCAGGCGACGGGCCGTCGTGGCCTTTTTGGCCAGTTCAGTCATTCGGTCGGGGTTGAACGGCTTTTCCAGAAAATCAAAGGCCCCTACTCGCATGGCTTCGACCGCCATGGGCACATCGCCGTGGCCTGTGATCATGATCACAGGCAGGCTGCTGTCCACGCCCTTGAGCTTTTTCAGGAACTGCATCCCATCCATGCCGGGCATCTTTATGTCGCTGACAACGATGCCGGGATAGTCCTGCCCCACCCCTTTCAGCGCATCTTCCGCGCTGGCGAAGGTTTCCGTGTCGTAGCCGGACAGCGCCAGCCACTGGCTGATCGATTGCCGCATGTCCTGTTCGTCATCGACGATTGCGATTTTCATTGCCTGAGCCATGCGTTTACTCCGCTGCTTCTATGCCCGATGTGGTTTCCGGTCCCAATATGGGGAGCTCGACCTCAAATACAGCCCCACCCTGCGCTGCATTGCGCGCGGTCAGCCTGCCGCCGAAGTCCGACACGATGCCCGATGAGATGGCAAGGCCCAAGCCCGTGCCGTCGCCGGGTTGTTTCGTTGTGTAAAACGGCTCGAACAGTTCATCGAGGTCTTCGATGCCGCTGCCGTTGTCGCGCACTGTCAGGCGCACAACATCGCCCTGAGCCAACAGGATTTCAATTGTCGGTTCGGTGGCACTTTTGGTGGCATCCAGCGCGTTGCGCAGCAGGTTGATGATCACCTGTTCCAGCCGCATCCGGTCGGCGTAAATCATCACTTCATCGTCCGGCAGGATACGCCGGATCGCAACCTGACGCTGACGCAACTGGGGTTCCATCATCGCCAACGAAGACAGCAAAGCTGCTTTTACATCAACGGGTTGCAGGGAGTCTCCGCCCTTGCGCGCATAGGATTTCAACTGTTTGGTAATCGCGCCCATCCGCTCG
The DNA here is from genome assembly GCA_020628265.1 of Pseudooctadecabacter sp. Classification (GTDB taxonomy): domain Bacteria; phylum Pseudomonadota; class Alphaproteobacteria; order Rhodobacterales; family Rhodobacteraceae; genus Octadecabacter. Next base: position 3,328 of record JAHDFG010000218.1, read on the forward strand.
ATCAGGCTGTCGATGCGGCCCACGGCGACAACGGCCTCTTCGGGCCGGTCGCGACTGATCAGGAGGCGCGCACCGGCAAGGTAGGTTTTCATCGCAGCCAGCGGCTGGTTCAATTCATGACTGACAGCCGCCGACATCTCGCCAAGGGCGGCCAGTTTGGACGTCTGGGCCACGGTTTGTTCGGCCACCTGAAGGTCCTTTTCGACCTTCTGACGCTCGGCAATTTCCTGCTGCAGGCGTCGGTTCAACTGGCGAAGCTCCGCCGATTCACGCTGGAACATGCGGGCCGCCAGATCGGACCGGCGCGACAGGAACCAGAACAGGCCTGCCAAAAGGATTGCAAATCCCATGATCTCCAGCGCCAGAATGGCGTTCACCCGTTCGCGCACGGACTGGAAGGTCGTGAAACTCACAACACGCCAGCCCTGAAACGGCACCCGTACTTCTTGGCGCATAACCCCGTCCCCGCGAAGATAGGCGTCAATTGGCAGCGCTGACCAGTCGGGTGTGCCTCGCAGGGCGCGTTCGATAGCTGTCTGAGGCTCAAGCAATGCAACAGCCTCTTCCTCACTGCGGCCCCGCCAGCGCGGCTCGGTCGCGAGGATGGCGCGGCCCGTGCTGTCCAACACCATCACCGCATCCGAAATCCCCGCCCAAGAGCGTTCCAGTTTCGCCAGATCAAC
>JAHDFG010000219.1 GCA_020628265.1 Pseudooctadecabacter sp.
GGCATGAACCGCGCGGTGCAGTTGCTCGCTGAAAAGGTCGCAAGCCGTGGCGGACGCGGGGCTGCGGCCAAGACGCTAAAATCATTGGGCGATCACCCCGAGGGCGGCGTCATCGAGATCAAGGAAGGCAAATACGGGCCTTATGTGAAATGGGAAAAGGTCAATGCGACCCTGCCCAAGGACACGGACCCCGACAGTGTCGAACTTGAACAGGCGCTTGAGCTGATAGCCGAAAAGCAGGCCAAGAAAGGCACGCGCAAAAAGGCGGCTCCGAAGAAGAAGGCGGCCGCAAAGAAGAAATAATATCGGAACCTGTCGTCCCGTGGCGCGTTGTCGCATGTGGCGTTTAAGGATGAAGATATGGGTACGTCCCACAGTTCAAAAGCACAGCCCCTGCGCCTTCTGGCGCGGGTCAACAATCTGTTCACAACCACCCATCCCGCAAAGCTGCTGCTGTTCGGCTATCTGTCGTACATCCTGATCGGCTGGGCGCTGCTGTCCATGCCGGTCCTCCAACAGCAGCCGACATCAGCACTGGACGCGCTGTTCATCGCGACATCGGCGGTGTCCACGACGGGACTGGTTACTGTCGACCCCGCCAGCAGCTTCACCTTCGGTGGGGAATTGGTGATCCTGTTTCTGATTCAGCTTGGCGGCTTGGGCTATATGACGATCGGGTCATTTATGGTCCTGACGATCCAGCACCGTTTGGGCCACGCGCGCCGCCGGACGACCAAAGCAGCCTTCAACTTGCCCGATGACATTGATCCAAAAGCCTTTATTCGCTCGGTCTTCCTGTTCACCTTTGCGGTCGAATTGATCGGCGCTGCGGTGCTTTACGCCGTCTTTGCCAACAACGGCGTGGCCAACCCTCTCTGGCCCGCGGTCTTCCATTCCATATCGGCCTTCTGCACTGCCGGGTTCAGTCTGTTCCCGAACTCGCTAGAGGATTTCGCCGCAGTTCCGTCGTTGAATATCACCATTTCCGTCCTCAGCATCCTCGGAGCGATGGGGTTTTTGATCGTCGTGGACAGCTGGCGCACTCTGCAGGGACGCAAACGCTATCTCGGCTTCACAACGAAGGTCATCGTTCGCATCACCCTGTTGATGTTGGCCATCGGCACGCTTCTGTTCTTCGTGGCCGAACCCTCCATGGCCACACTTCCGCCTTCCGAGCGGCTGATGACATCCTTTTTCCAAACAATGTCCGCCGCAACGACGGTCGGCTTTAACACCCATTCTATTGGCGGGCTCGCCCCTGCGCTGCTTATGGTGATGTTTTTCCTGATGATGGTCGGCGCGTCTCCCGCTGGCACCGGCGGGGGACTGAAAACAACATCCCTCGCTGTGCTTGTCGGGCTGGTTCGCTCGACCCTCAAAGGGCGCGATCAGGTCCGGTTTTTCAAACGTCGGGTTCCACTGACGAAGTTGCAGAACGCCACCGCAGCCCTTGCCTATTACATGGCGCTTCTTGCCAGCGCCATGTTCCTGCTGTTGCTCACGGAAAACGCCGCCTTCGAAGTCCTGATGTTCGAGACGATTTCCGCCATGGGCACGGTCGGTTTGTCCATGGGGATTACAGGTGATCTGTCCGACTTGGGCAAACTGATCATCGTTGTTCTTATGACGGCCGGACGGGTGGGGATTCTGACCTTTGGCATCGCATTGGCCACCGCAGATGAAAGCCGCGATGAAGAGGCCGACAACGAACTCGTTTTGTAGGGCACCAAATTTTGCAACCGGTTGCAAAAACTGCGCCGCATTGCAGCATTTGCATTGACACCACGTCACCTCCCCGTATCAATGACCCAACTTGATACGGGGGTTCCATGCAAAAAATCTACCCAGACGCCGCCTCGGCCCTTGATGGGTTGCTTCATGACGGCATGTTCATCGCGGCAGGCGGCTTTGGCCTCTGCGGCATTCCTGAATTGCTTTTGGCGGCCATCAAGGACGCTGGCACCAAGGATCTGACATTTGCGTCTAACAACGCAGGCGTGGATGACTTCGGCATCGGCATTCTGCTGCAGACGCGGCAGGTGAAGAAGATGATCTCGTCCTATGTTGGCGAGAACGCGGAATTCATGCGTCAGTACCTGTCCGGTGAGCTTGAGCTGGAATTCAACCCGCAAGGTACGCTGGCCGAACGGATGCGATCCGGTGGCTGCGGCATACCAGGTTTTTACACCAAGACCGGCGTCGGCACCGTGATCGCTGATGGCAAAGACCATAAGGAGTTTCCGACCGGCGAAAATGGCGCCATGGAAACCTACATCATGGAAGAGGGCATTTTTGCCGATCTGTCCATCGTGAAGGCTTGGAAAGCGGACGAGACGGGCAACCTTGTGTTCCGCAAAACGGCCCGCAACTTCAACCCACCGGCTGCCATGTGCGGCAAGACCTGCGTGGTCGAGGTTGAGGAAATCGTGCCAACCGGCAGCCTTGACCCCGACAACATCCACCTGCCCGGCATCTACGTGCACCGGATCATTCAGGGCGAACATGAAAAGCGCATCGAACAGCGCACAGTGCGGGAGCGTACATAATGGCTTGGGATCGCAACCAGATGGCCGAACGGGCCGCGCAGGAACTCGAAGACGGCATGTACGTGAACCTCGGCATCGGCATTCCGACGCTGGTGGCGAACTACGTCGGTGATAAGGACATCACCCTGCAGTCCGAAAACGGCATGTTGGGCATGGGCCCCTTCCCTTACGAAGGCGATGAGGACCCCGACCTGATCAACGCAGGCAAACAGACCATCACCGAGTTGAACCGCACCGCCTATTTCGACAGTGCCACCTCTTTCGGCATGATCCGCGGCGGCAAGATCGCAGCGGCTATCCTTGGCGCGATGGAAGTCGACGAAAAGGGCGATCTGGCCAACTGGATGATCCCGGGCAAGCTGGTCAAAGGCATGGGCGGCGCCATGGACCTTGTGGCTGGCGTGGGCCGCGTGATCGTCGTGATGGACCACACCAACAAGCACGGCGACAGCAAGCTGCTGCGAGAATGCACCCTGCCCCTGACGGGCAAGGGCGTCGTGGACCGGATCATCACCAACCTTGGCGTTCTGGATGTCGTCGAAGGTGGCCTGAAAATCGTCGAGACCGCTGATGGTGTCACCGAAGACGACCTTCGCGCCGCCACGCAAGCAACCATTGTCTGATCCACAAATCATAGAAGAGCAAAGCGGCTCAAAGGGCCGCTTTGTCATCAAGACACCCGAGGGCGAGGCGGAACTGACCTACTCGATCCTCTCGCCCAACCTGCGGATTGCGGACCATACGGGCGTTCCGAAGCCGTTTTAGGGCCACGGCTTTGCCTATAACTTGGTCCAGCACCTGATCGCCGACGCAAAGGACAAAGGGTACAAAATCGTCCCGCTTTGCCCCTATGTGAACGCCCAACGGGCCAAGCATCCGGAGTGGGCGGACTACTTTTCCGTCTGACGGGCAGCCCACCGCAAGTTGCGGTGTTTTTCGTTTCCGAAACTGGGACAAAGTCATACTCTCGCCCCATTCTGTCGCTAATCGCGAAAGGATGAGCATGAGCAGTGCAAACATGACCCAGATGCCCGATCCGGCGGCGCCAAAGGCCGACCGTCGTCGTTGGCGTGATATCGCCCTTTTGGGGGCGCTCTTCGCCTTTGTCATTGCCGGTCTCGCCGGTCTTGCCGCGGCGACGGGCTGGGAAGAAACCAAAGAACAACTGATGAAGCTGACTTGGGGACAGGTCGGCATTCTATTGGCGCTGAGCCTTGTGAACTACCTGTTTCGCGGCGGGCGCTGGCATGTGTTCGCCCGCACATTAGGCCTGCCCACGGGACTGATGCAGGACATGCGACACTTCCTTGGCGGCTTTGCCATGTCTGTGACGCCGGGCCGTGTGGGCGAATTGATCCGCATGCGTTGGCTCCGACGTGAGACCGGCTGGGCCGTCGAACGCACCGCACCGCTGGTGCTGATGGACCGCGCATCCGACCTTGCGGCGATGG
>JAHDFG010000220.1 GCA_020628265.1 Pseudooctadecabacter sp.
GTGTCGCGCCGCTTTACCTCTTCCACTACACTCACCCCAAGCACGGACTACGACCTGTCCATCGGCCTGACCGGCTTCTCTGCCGGACGGTCCATCGACAGAGCCCAACACCGCTGCACGAACTAGAGACCGAGTAGAACGATGACCCAAAGACCGACCCTCTCCCTGCGCGCCCTGATCGTCTGTGCCGCCACCGCCTTCAGCGGTCTCGCAGCCCCTGCGGTCGCCCAGTTCTCACCGGCGATTACGGTCAACGACAGCGTCATCAGCGAATTCGAGATCACCCAGCGTGTCATCATGCTGCGGGCGTTTCGCACCCCCGGCAACCTTGAGGAGCTCGCCCGCGAGCAGCTGATCGAGGATCGCCTGAAGATGGAACAGATGCGCCGTGCAGGCCTTGCCATCACCGACGAAGGATTGCGCAGTGCCATGTCCGATTTTGCAGGCCGCGCCAACCTTGAGCTGGACCAGTTCATCACCGTTCTGTCCCAGCAGGGCGTGTCCGAGGAAACCTTCCGCGACTTTGTCCGCGTCAACGTCAGCTGGCGCGACTACATCCGCAGCCGCTTCGGCGACCGTGCCCAAGTGTCCGAGGCCGAGATCGATCAGGCGTTGGGGCAATCGGGCGGAACATCCGGCATCGAAGTGCTGCTGTCCGAAATCATCATCCCCGCACCGCCGCCACGTGCCCAACAAGCGATTGCCACCGCCGAACGCATCAGCCGGCTGACCTCGACGGCGGCGTTTGAAGCCGAAGCGCGCCGCGTCTCCGCCCTGCCCTCGCGCACCCGTGGCGGGCGCCTAGACTGGTTGCCGATCACAAATTATCCAGCCGGTTTGCGCGGCCTTCTGCTTGATCTGGCCCCGGGCGAAGTGACCGTCCCGATCCCGATCACAAACGGTGTGGCCCTGTTCCAGATGCGCGGCATCCGCGAAGTGCCCCGCCCCGTAGCCGAACCTGCCGCCATCGAATACGCGGCCTTCTACATCGCAGGCGGGCTCAGTGAACGCGCACTGGCCGAGGCCGCACGCATCGACGCCCGCGTCGACACCTGTGATGACCTTTACGGCGTGGCCCGCGGCCTGCCGGAGGAACAGCTGGAACGCGACGTGCTCCCACCTGCGGACATCCCTCAGGATGTGGCGCTGGTTCTGGCCAACCTCGACCCCGGTGAGACGAATTACTCGCTCACACGCGCGGGTGGCGAAACCCTCGTGTTCCTGATGATGTGCGGACGCACGCCTGTCTTGGGAGAAGGTCAGGATCGCGAGACGATCCGCAACCAGCTGCGCTCGCAACGGCTTGGAACATTTGCCGACGCGCTGCTTGCAGATTTGCGGGCCGCTGCCACGATCACCTTCAACTAGGGGAACGTGTCCATGCGCCCGATCGCGCTCTCCTGCGGTGAACCTGCAGGCATCGGCCCCGAGATTGCCGTTGCCGCATGGAACGTGCTGAACGACGACATCCCTATGGTCTGGCTGGGTGACCCCAGCCACCTTCCCAAGGGTACAGACTGGCAAGCCGTCAACGATCCGTCCGAAGCCGTGGGCGCTAAGGCCTTTCCAGTCCTGCCCCGTGACTTCGGCGCCCCTCGCGTGCCGGGCCATCCCGACCCGACCCACGCACAAGGCGTCATTGATGCGATCTCCGATGCCGTATCACTAGTGCAGGATGGCGCCTGCTCGGCACTCTGCACCGCCCCGATCCACAAACAGGCCCTGATCGATGGCGCAGGCTTCGCCTACCCGGGCCACACCGAGTATCTGGCCGCACTGGCATGCCGTGATCATGTTGTCATGATGCTGGCCTGTGACATGCTGCGCGTCGTTCCCGCCACGATCCATATTCCGCTCGCCGACGTGCCATCCCAGCTTTCCGCCGCCAGTCTCACTGACACCATTCTCGTCACCCACGCAGCCTTGATCCGCGATTTCGGTGTCAAAACTCCCCGTCTGGCGGTCGCAGGCCTGAACCCCCATGCAGGCGAAGGCGGCAAGATGGGACATGAGGAAATCGACCTCATCACCCCCACACTCGACGCCTTGCGCGCCGAAGGTCTGGACATCGCAGGCCCCTTGTCGGCGGACACCATGTTCCACCCCGCCGCCCGCGCCCGCTATGACGCCGCGATCTGCATGTACCACGATCAAGCCCTGATCCCGATCAAGACGTTGGACTTCTCAGGGGGCGTCAACGTCACGCTGGGCCTGCCTTTTGTACGCACCTCCCCTGATCACGGCACCGCCTTCGATATCGCGGGCACAGGTGCCGCCGATGCGACCTCCATGATCGCAGCCATCCGCATGGCCGCCCAAATGGCAACGTCCCGAGGGCAGGACACGCCATGACCATCGACACCCTGCCACCCCTGCGCGCCGTGATTGACCAGCACGGGCTGGCCGCGAAAAAATCCCTCGGGCAGAACTTCCTGCTGGATCTGAACCTGACTGCCAAGATTGCGCGGCTGTCCGGGGACAACACCGGCCACGACGTGCTTGAAATCGGTCCCGGCCCCGGCGGGCTGACCCGCGGCCTCTTATCAGAAGGCGCGCGCCGCGTCCTCGCCATCGAGAAAGACGAACGATGCCTGCCCGCACTGGCCGAGATCGCGGCGGCCTATCCCGACAGGCTCAAGGTCCTCTCGGGCGACGCGCTCGATATCAACCCGGCCGATCACCTCACCCCGCCAATCCGGATTGCAGCCAACCTGCCGTACAACGTGGGCACAGAATTGCTGGTCCGCTGGCTTACGCCTCCGGAATGGCCCCCCTTCTGGGACAGCCTCACGCTGATGTTCCAACGGGAAGTCGCGCAACGGATCACCGCGGAACCGGGCTCCAAAGCCTACGGGCGCCTTGCCATCCTCGCCCAATGGCGGGCCGATGCCCGTATCGTCCTGAACCTGCCACCCGAGGCCTTCTCTCCACCACCCAAGGTCTCAAGCGCGGTTGTCCACCTGACGGCGCTTCCAGAACCCCGCTATCCGGCAAGCGCAAAGACCCTGCAACACGTCACCGCAACGGCCTTCAACCAACGCCGCAAGATGCTGCGCGCCTCCCTGAAATCCCTGCATCCGGAAATCGAAGACCTGCTCGTGGCCGCAGACATCAAACCCACCGACCGCGCGGAACAAATCGATCTCGAACGCTTCTGCGCGCTTGCCCGCGCCTTGGATGCCGCGCGCTGACCCTTGCTTCTTTGATGATCAAATACCTAATCCTGACGGTCGCACCACGTACATCCGTCGCCCTTGGGCGTCGCCTCTCAACGCTCTGAATAAACAACGCGCGGTAGCGCACCTTTCAAAAACCAAAAGCCCCCGCGATGGGCGAGGGCTTTGTCTTATTCTGCAGCTTCGGGGGCGGCTCCATCATCCGTATCGGGCGCGGAGGCTGCCTCAGCGGCTGGTTCCGCCTCGGGCTTTGGTTTGGGCTTGCGGGACCGACGCTTCTTGGGGGCCTCCTCAGGCGTTTCCACCAAACCGCTGTCTTCCTCTTGCGGGTCGGCGGCACCTGCTGCCGCCGCGGCCTCCTGCGCTTTCAGACGCTCGGCACGTTCACGGTCGCGTTCGGCCTGACGCTCACGGTTTTGCTGCTCCTGCTGCTCCCGCTTGGCATCAATCTCTTTCTGCGCCTCCGCCAGCATCCGCAGATAATGCTCCGCGTGCTGGGCAAAGTTCTCGGCATTCACACGGTCACCGGCCAGAACCGCATCACGGTGCAGCTGCTGATACTTGTCGATGATCTGCTGCGGGGTGCCACGCACCTTGCCCTCGGGGCCCGAGCTATCAAACACCCGATTGACGATATTGCCACCTGAGGGGCGGTTGTTCCGGTTCTTGTTCCGCGAACGGGACCTAGAAGATTTCATGCGAGACGTTCCAGCTTGGGTTTTCTTTCGCAGGCCGGTCCCACCTCATGTGGGGCCCTACCTCATGCCTGCGATGTTCTGGCTAGGGTCGGCGGGGCAGCAGCCAGCCATCCGAC
>JAHDFG010000221.1 GCA_020628265.1 Pseudooctadecabacter sp.
TCACACCTTTGAGGATCTTCGCGACAGCCAGCGGTTCGATGTCGTTGTGCACGTCTTCGGATGCGATGACCAGAATGGCGCGGTCTGCACCCATGGCCAATGCGGTGCGCAGCGTTTCCTGCGACTGCTTGACGCCGATGGAGACGGCGACAACCTCGTCAGCCTTGCCGGCCTCTTTCAGGCGGATGGCTTCTTCGACGGCGATTTCGTCGAAGGGGTTCATGGACATTTTGACGTTCGCAAGATCAACACCGCTTCCGTCCGCTTTCACACGAACCTTCACGTTATAGTCGATCACGCGTTTGACCGGTACGAGGACCTTCATCGGCGGTTTCTCCCTTTGCTGGCGCTGTCGCGCCGGATGTGAATTCCTGTCCGGAATACCGCAGCACATGTGCGGAAAACAGGCCAGAATCGACGCGCGGATGGGTCCTGACGTCGCGTTTGTGAAAAAACGCCCAAAATTTTCACGCTGTCAATGATGATCGCGGTAACAGCGGCAAATGAATGCCGTTGTTGTTCTTGAGGCTTAGATATTGATCAGCGGTTCGCGCTTCCGGTCGCCAAAACGTCCACTGGACGTTTCGCCGCTTCGTTCCTTAGCGGTTCGCGCCTGGAACCCAAAGCACATCCGCCTTGCCATCATCATTGGCGATCCGCGAGGCCACGAAGAACCAGTCCGACAACCGGTTCAGGTATTTGACCCCTGCCGGATTGATCGATTCGACCGTCGCCAATTCGACGGACAGCCGCTCGGCCCGCCGTGAAACGGTCCGGCACAGGTGCAAATGGGCGGCGAGGGCCGACCCGCCGGGCAGGATGAACGACCGCAACGGCTCCAGTGCGTCATTCATGGCGTCGATTTCCGCCTCAAGGCGCCCAACCTGCGCGTCGGTCATCCGCAGCGGCGGATATTCGGCGTCGGCATCTTTTTCCATGTCAGGGCGGCAGAGGTCTGCGCCCAGATCGAAAAGGTCGTTCTGGATCATCGCCAGTTGTGCATCCATGTCCCCATCGGCATGAAGCCGCGCCAGACCCACCGTCGCATTGGTTTCATCCACGGTGCCATAGGCTGTCACCCGCAGCGAGTGCTTCGCCACGCGGCTGCCATTGCCAAGCGCGGTTTCGCCGGCATCGCCGGTCTTGGTGTAAATCTTGTTCAGAACGACCATCAGTTGCCCCCTTGGCTGCGGAAGAACGCGAATGCAACGATCAGGATGACCGCAACAAACTGGGCGGCGATCCGCAATTGCATAACTTTGTTGGATTTCTTGCTGTCGCCGCCGGTTCCGAACAGCGACACACCCCAGATGAGGATGCCGGCCACTGCCAGACATGCCACAAGAATTACATAGAAGAAGGGATCGTCAGCCACTGTATCAGGCTCCTTTGGTTGCGCCCCACACACCTAGTGGGGCGGAGTCGAAAGGGAAGGTCAACTTTTCCGTAAAATGCGGTCCAGCCCCCGTGTTGTCAGCACACGCCTCAAGAACCCCATCAGGTACGTCGGTGTTGTCACATAGTAACGGGGTTTCGGATTGGGGTGGGTCACAGCCTTGAGAAGCTTAGCGGTGACGGCCGAAGGGGGCAGTTCGAATTTGTCCGGCCCGTTGTCCTCATACAGTCTCTTTTGAAGGCCGCGTTCGTATTGGGCCCGTCGCGCTGATCCTTCCCAATCGATCCACTTTTCAAAATGAGGGATCGAGTTCTGGCGGATTTTGGATGTCACCGGACCCGTATTCATCGTGACGATCCGGATGTTCGTGTCTGCCATTTCGACCCGAAGGGTGTCGGTCAGACCTTCAAGCGCAAACTTCGTCATGTTGTAGGCACCGCGCCACGGCAATGTCACAAGCCCGAGCACAGAAGAATGCTGCACAATCCGCCCGTGTCCCTGCGCACGCATCACGGGGATCACACGGGTCGTCAGGTCATGGACACCGAGGATGTTGGTCTCAAGGATGGACCGAAGCGCGTCGCGAGGCAGGTCTTCAACCGCGCCAGGCACCGCGAATGCTCCGTTGTTGAACAACGCGTCGAGCGTCCCGCCGGTTGCGTCCAGCACTGCAGTCAGACCGGTTTCGATGCTGTCGGGGTCATCGTAGTCGATGCGCGGTGCCTCGAACCCCTCGGCGGCAAGGCGGTCGCAGTCCGCCTGTTTGCGGCAGGATGCGAACACCCGCCAGCCGGCTTTGCGCATGCCATGTGCCGCGTCATAGCCGATACCGGACGAACAGCCTGTGATGAGAATTGTTTTTGTCATGCCGCCTTTTCACCCGCCAAACCGGCGGGGGCAAGGCCGTCTAGTTGATGGGGTCCGTCAACAGGCGTTCGGCCATCCAGCCCTCGATGCCGCGATCAACGGTCAGCACATTGGCCCAGCCGTCAGCGTTCACCGATAGAACTTCCAGCTGGGTGCCGCCGTTCAGCGTGGTGATGACGTCGTAATCTGTGCTGGGGCCCATACGCATATTCACACGGCTTCCTGCCACTTCACGCAGGTCCAACTGCGGCTCCACGACAGGTGCTGCGACCTCGACAGGTTCGACTACCACAGGGGCAGGTGTCACAACAGGCGCAGAAGCCTGAATGATGACAGCTTCTTCTTGCGCTGCAGGTTGTGCGATGTTCGAGGTCGATACCGCCAACAACGTCGTGGTCTCAGACCGCGTGACAACTTCGGGCGTAGGAAGCGGCGTCGTTTCGACCTCCGCCACCAGCGCTGGCCCCTCTTCGGGAACAAAGTCCGCGCCGCCAGACATCTCGTAATATCCCCAGCCCATAAAGGCGAAGGTCAGCCACACATAGCTTTTCATAATAAGAACCCCCCAGAGATTCTCTTGTTACCAGTCACTTAGAGAACCTTAACAAATATCACTTTGTTCCGGGGATTTTTCTGAACGCTTTTTGGGGGGAAAATTTCGGCATATGCCACCCAATTCACCGTTGTCGCGGAATCTCGGCTTGGCTACACACAATCTATGACCGATGAGATGACCGACCCCAAGATGAACCCGATCGAGCCACTGCGGCGGGCCATCGGCGACAGATACCTGACCTATGCGCTCAGCACGATCATGCACCGTGCCTTGCCGGATGCACGAGATGGTCTGAAGCCCGTACACCGGCGAATCCTCTATGCAATGCGGCAGTTGCGGCTGTCTCCGACAGGTGGATTCCGCAAGTCCGCGAAGATTTCCGGCGACGTGATGGGCAACTATCACCCCCATGGGGATGCGGCGATTTACGACGCGATGGCGCGTTTGGCGCAGGATTTCAACGTGCGCTACCCGCTGGTTGACGGGCAGGGCAACTTTGGCAACATCGACGGGGATAACCCCGCCGCCGCCCGTTACACCGAAGCCCGCATGACCGCCGCCGCCGAGGCGCTGCTGGAAGGGCTGAACGAAGATGCGGTCGATTTTCGTGAGAATTACGATGGCACGCTGACCGAACCGGTCGTCCTGCCCGCCGCCTTCCCGAACCTTTTGGCGAATGGGGCCAGCGGCATCGCTGTGGGCATGGCGACGAACATCCCGCCCCACAACCTAGAGGAACTTATTGGCGCGTGCCTGCATCTGATCAAGGCCCCGAACGCCCGCGATGAAACCCTACTTGAATACATTCCCGGCCCTGATTTCCCGACGGGTGGTGTGATTGTTGAGCCGAAAGAGAACATCGCAGAGGCCTACCGCACCGGCAAAGGCGGCTTCCGTCTGCGGTGTAAGTACGAGGTTGAGGAGCTCAGCCGTGGTCAGTGGCAGATCGTCGTCACCGAGATCCCCTATCAGGTCCAGAAGTCCAAGCTGATCGAAAAGCTGGCTGAGGTCATACAGACCAAAAAGGTCCCGATCCTCGCGGACGTGCGCGATGAATCCGCCGACGACATACGCATCATTCTTGAGCCCAAGTCGAAGAACGTAGACCCAGACGTGTTGATGGGGATGCTCTATCGCAATTCCGATCTGGAAACGCGGTTCTCGC
>JAHDFG010000222.1 GCA_020628265.1 Pseudooctadecabacter sp.
TTGGCGCCTTTGGTCCGCTCATCACTTACAATGGTGAATTGGGTGGAATGGGGCAATGGGACGACCTGACGGAGGAATCCTTCTTCGATGAGGGGCTCGCCATGCCGGATAATCCTATCGTGATCTGGCCTTATGAAGGCGGCCGCGAGGTCGCTTTGGCCCCGCGTGCTGAGCAGGGTCTGACAATTTTCGGCGTTCTCTCAAAGCTCGCAGGCCTGATCGGTCTGTTCGCCATCGCCAAGATTGCGTTCCGCCCGCAGACAAAAGAGGACGTGGAACCGGAGGCCTTTGCCGAACCCGCGCAGGTTGCCCAGCACGGGTTGATGGATGATGTGTCCTACATGGGGCAGGTCGACGAATACGAGATGCCCGAGGAAATCGAATTTGATCCCGAGCCCGCCGTCTACGAGGTCGAGGCTGAAGCGCTTGATGAACTGGCCCCGCGCCGTCGTGGCTTTCCGATCCGCAAGGCTCTGATCGGTGTGATTGGGGTGGCTTTCATGGTGTTGGGGGCCGCTGTCGCCATGTCGCCCGCGCCAACCGAAACGGCCGCCGAGGCCAGCGCCGCGTCGCAGGCTGTTCCTCAGGTCGCGACCCCTGAACAGGTTGTTGATGCCTCAAACCCGCCGGCCACGGATGCGGTCTCGATGGTCCTTTCGGTTCTCGAATGGGGGCTGGCGAAACTGGATGCCGCCGCTGCTGGTGACATCACAGCGATTGTGATGATTGCCCTGATCGGCATTGCGGTCATGATCGTGCTGTTCTTCCTGCGCAACGTCCTTGCCAATCGCAAGGGCAGCGGCAACGGAATGCTGTCCCACATCATGGACGCCGTGACCGAATAGACCCTTAGAAATCCACCGTCACGCCCGGCAGGTTCAGCGCCTTGATCAACTCGCGCAGCTCCTGCCTTGCGGCGACGTTCGAGATATTGAGCCCCTTCACGCCCAGATCGCGCAGGTCCAGCAGGGTCAGGCCACGGGGGAACAACTCACGGAAGATCACGCGTTCGTTGAACCCGGGCGCGGTACGGAACCCGATGCGGCGGCTGAGTTTCTCGATCGCCGCTTCCATCTTCTGTTTGTTGACCATGTTCTGCGCGCCCATCCGGTTGCGCACCACGATCCAGTCGATGGGCTCAAACCCTGCCTGCGCCCGCAACTGCCGCGCGTTCCAGACCATCTGGCTGTAGACAGACGGGCCGGTGATCGTCTCGCCATCGCTGTCGATATGAGCGAGCAGGTCAAAGTCGATGAAACTGTCGTTCAGGGGCGTGATCAGCGTGTCGGCCAGCGAATGGGCGACCTGTGACAGGCGCGTATGGCTGCCCGGGCAGTCGATCAGGATGAAATCGTTGTCGGGCTCCAACCCTGCCACGGCGGCCGACAGCCGGTGGTCAAAGATGTTCTCGCCTTCTTTCAGGTCGGCTGGGTCCGCTTCGGGCAGGTCGTGATAAGTGGGCGTCGGCAGGTCGAGACCCTGTTCCGCCAGATACTTGGTGCGGTTGCTAATATAGCGGCCCAGCGTCTGCTGACGCAGGTCCAGATCGAGCGTGCCGACCTTGTGCCCCATACGCGACAACGCGGTCGCCACATGCATCGACACGGTCGATTTGCCCGCGCCGCCCTTTTCGTTCCCCACGACGATGATATGTGCCACTGCCCGGCCCCTTTGTGTTGCCCCGGATCGCCTGTCCGGGCCGCTGGCGTAACCTTACCGCGCCGCCCGTGCAAGGCAAAGAGGGATTGACTTGTCCCCTTATTAGGCCCATCTGCCCAGCACGGGTCCGGACCGGCTGCCGCGTGAGCAGGCGCAGGATATGCGCAAAGGTGTCCGTTGACCCAAAGGTTCCCAAATTCACGCGTGGGGGCTGCGCCACATGAGGTGGCGCGCCACACGAAGCACGGCGGGTTTCCCCGCCAGAGGCGGGCGTTTGCCCGAGAAAGAACATTTATGGATTTCGACATGTTGGGGCTCGCGCCCCGTCTGATCAAGGCGTTGCAGGACCAAGGCATCACCGATCCGACCCCTATTCAAAAACAGGCCATCCCCCATGCCATGAACGGGCAGGATGTGATGGGTCTGGCCCAGACCGGCAGCGGCAAAACGGCGGCCTTCGGTCTGCCGATGATCAACATGCTGCTGAAAGAACAGGGCAAACCGAACAAGAAGACCGCCCGCGCGCTGATCCTTGCGCCCACGCGGGAGTTGGCCAAACAAATTCAGGAAAACCTGAGCGCCTATACCCAAGGCACCCATCTGAAGGTGCAGTTGGTCGTGGGTGGCGCGGGCATCGTCGCCCAGATGAAACGGCTGGAACGGGGTTGCGATTTGCTGGTCGCCACGCCGGGCCGTCTGATCGACCTGATGGAACGCAAAGCCATTGACCTCTCTGAAACCCGCTTTCTGGTGCTGGATGAGGCGGACCAGATGCTCGACATGGGGTTCATCCATGCGCTGCGTCAGATTGCGCCCGCGCTGGCGCCCGAACGCCAGACCATGCTGTTCTCGGCCACCATGCCCAAACAGATGAATGAATTGGCGCAGGCCTATCTGACCAACCCTGTTCGCGTGCAAGTCAACGCACCGGGCAAAGCCGTCGACAAGATCGAACAGTCCATCCACTTCGTCGCCAAGGCCGCGAAGCTCGATCTGTTGATCGAATTGCTGGATGGCCACCGCGCCGAACGCGCGATCGTCTTTGGCCGCACCAAGCACGGGTCCGAGAAGATCCACAAAGTGCTTGAGAAGAAGGGCTTTGCCAGCGCCTCGATCCACGGCAACAAATCCCAAGGCCAGCGGGACCGCGCCCTGAAGGCGTTCAAATCCGGTGAGGTGAAGGTGCTGGTGGCGACGGATGTGGCGGCCCGTGGCCTCGACATCCCCGAGGTCAAACACGTCTACAACTACGACCTGCCCAATGTGCCCGAAAACTACGTCCACCGCATTGGCCGGACCGCGCGGGCAGGGGCAGACGGCATGGCCGTGGCCTTCTGCGCGCCTGATGAGATGGGCGAGCTGCGCGACATCCAGAAAGCGATGAAGGCCGACATTCCCGTGGCCGGTGGCCGCCCGTGGGCACGCGACGAAGAAGAAGCCAAACCCAAGCGCGGCGGCGGCGGCGGACGCCGCCGGTTCGGCGGTGGCGGCGGTGGCGGCAAACCGAAGGGTCAGGGCGGCAAGCCGGGCGGGGGCGGCGGAGGCCGTCGTCGCAAACCCAAGCGTAAGCCTGCCGCGTCCTAGGCTTCTGATACCGATATGGTTTTCGCCCCGTGAAAGCGGGGCGTTGACCATAGGTCATGTTGAACGCCGCTTGGCCTGACGGGAAGTTGTTCCCCTTTTTCCCCTTTTGACCCCTCCCAGCCCGTGCATGCTTTGTGACGGGTATTGAGAGGGGAAACCTATGCGAAATTTGCTCATTGCGGGCGCCGTGATCCTCACTGGCGGTACGTTTTATAGTGCGCTCTGGCACAAGTCCGAGGCCATTGAGGATGACATCACCAAACGGGTGACGGACCGGATCGTGGCCGAGAATACGCAAGGGCAGGACATCGGGATCGACGTCGATGGCCGCCATGTCACCTTGTCCGGCGTTGTTTATGAACAGGCCCAGAAAGATGGCCTTCTGGATGTGGCTGATGACACCTACGGCGCGCTTGGTCCGATTGACGGTCTCGTGCTGCAGGGGGATGGCGGATACGTCACTGCGGTGAAGTCCGACGATGGCATCGCGCTGCGCGGTACGGTTCCCAACGACGATGTGCGTGCGGACCTTATTGCCGCCGCCGAGGCCGCAACCGATGGCACCGTCACCGATGAGTTGACCCTCGCTGGCCCAGAGGCCGCGTGGCAGGACGAAGCGGGCTTTGGTCTTGGTCAAATGGCGGCCCTCACGTCGGGGACCCTGACGGCATCGGCTGGCGTGCTCGCGCTGTCGGGTACGACCGAGGATGACCCCGCAGCCG
>JAHDFG010000223.1 GCA_020628265.1 Pseudooctadecabacter sp.
AGGCGGCACATACCGGTGCAGAACGTATCACAGTGATTGCAATCGGCCACGTTGGACCCAGGCGCGGAAGCCCCCTGACCTTCGACATGGTGGTGATGGCTTTCCTGAATGGCACCGACTTCGCCTTCAAAGCCCAGCACCTGTGTGCGGTATTTGCAGAGCACACAAGTGGGCGGTGGGGTTTCCGAGAAGGCCGGATGATTGCGTTGATCCGGTGTGATGTGGACGTGTTTGCCGCCCTCAAGGGCCAGCACCTGTTCGCGGTAGCCGCAGATGCCGCAGTTAGGCGGCGGGTTCTTGCCCGTCTGTTCGATGATCCGTTCGGCGAAGGTTTCCAGCACCTTGGGGTGATCGCCCAAGTAGCCTGCCTTGATGAACTGGATGTCGTCGTGCCCCGCTGCCACTTGATCGGTGAAGCCATAGATGCGGTCGATCAGGATGCCGGAGAACAGGAAGTACGGGAAGACGATGATCCGTTTGTAACCGAGCTTGGCCGCGTGGGTGAGGCAGGGTTCGACCAGCGGGAAGGTCACGCCGGAGTAGCCGACCTCGCACCAGCCGAAGCCCATGCCTTCGTGCAGCATCCGCGCGATTTTGGCGACATTGCCGTTGGCGTCGGGGTCGGACGCGCCGCGCCCGATGACCACAAGGCAGGTGTCGTGGCGGTGCACGGCCCCGTGTTTGATGTTGGCGGCGGCTTCGGCCTCTTCGATGCGTCCTGCGGCGGCGGCGATCATTTTCGGGTCGACGCCCAATTCGCGGCCGTAACTGATTTGCATCCCGTGGGTCTGGGCGTAGGTGTTCAGCACGGTCGGGATGTCGTTCTTGGCGTGCATGGCGGCAAAGAGCATGCCGGGCACAGCCAGAATGCGGTCGCAACCGGCCTCACGCAGGTTATCGAGGCCATCGCGGATCACCGGATTGGCGAACTCAAGATAGCCGTAATCTGTCATCCAGTCGTCGGGCAGATAGGCGGGCAGTTTGTCAGCGAGGGTTGCGAATTCGTCCACGGCGGACTGGCTGCGAGAGCCGTGGCCGCAGATCATGACACCTGTTTTCTGGCTCATGCGGGGGCCTCTTCGTTTTCGTCTTCGGAGGTGGCCTCTTCGGCGTCCTCATCGGCCTTCTTGCGCCCGCCCCAAAGGGCAATGGCGCCCGCGATGGCGATCCCGCCCAGCGCGATCCAGTGGCCGTGGCCTGCGACCTCACCCAAGTGGCCGATGTGCGCCATGGCTGGCAGGGGGGCGAGGATGAGGGCGGGAAGCATGATCCGCATGTGAGGTCTCCGTATCTGCAGGACCAGAGAACCGCTTGGCGGTTGGGACGATCCGGCGTTCTGCCCCCTATTTGGGTCGGCGATCGGCGCGGCAACCTCTCTGGCCCCGTGGGGCGTCGTCTGCATGGTTTGACCATGGGACGGGCGTCAGGGCAACCGGATAAGCGGCATTGCAGCGGTTTGGCGCGACGTCAGTCGTCCCTGCGACGGCAATGGCTTTGTGCGCATGCGCACCATTGCTGCGCTGGGGCTATGGTTGGTTTGTCGCGACAAGAGCGCTAGCTCTGACGTGAGAAGAACGGAGGCCCCAATGGGACAGCTTGTAGACGGCGTATGGCATGACGTCTGGTATGATACGAAATCGACGGGTGGTGCGTTCAAGCGGACCACGGCGAAGTTTCGCAATTGGATCACGGCGGACGGGTCTGCGGGGCCGTCCGGTGAGGGCGGCTTTCCGGCCGAAAGCGGGCGGTATCATCTGTATGTGTCCTACGCCTGTCCATGGGCGCATCGAGCGTTGGTGTTCCGCAAGTTGAAAGGGTTGGAAGAGCATATCACGATCAGCGCTGTTCATCCTGACATGCTGGGCGACGGCTGGACGTTCGAGACGGACAGTGACGGGGCGACGGGTGACACGCTTTATGGGCTGCCCTTTGCACGGGACATCTACACCAAGGCGGAGCCCGATGTGTCGGGCCGCGTGACGGTGCCGATCCTGTGGGACAAGGAGCGCGAGACGATCGTGAGCAACGAAAGCTCCGAGATCATCCGCATGTTCAATTCGGCCTTCGATGGGATCACCGGCAATACAGATGACTATTGGCCAGAGGAGATGCGCGACAACATCGAAGAGGTGAACGCGCGGATCTATAACACGGTGAACAATGGCGTTTACAAGTCCGGCTTTGCCACCTCGCAAGAGGCTTATGACGCGGCTGTGGGGCCTTTGTTCGACAGTCTGGACTGGCTGGAGGATCGACTGGCGGGCAGTCGGTATCTGATGGGCGACCGGTTGACGGAAGCTGACTGGCGGTTGTGGACGACGCTTGTGCGGTTCGACATGGTCTATCACCTGCACTTCAAATGTAACCGCAAGCGGATCATTGATTATCCGAACCTGTGGGCGTTTACGCGAGAGCTGTACCAGATGGACGGGATCGCGGAGACGGTGAACATGGCGCATATCGTGCGGCATTATCACTACAGCCACGAGACGATTAATCCGCACCGGATCATTCCGACCAATCCGGTGTTGGATTGGGACGCGCCGCATGGGCGGGACCGGATGGCGGTGGCTGCGGAGTAGCGCACAAACAGACCGGCAAAGCGGGTCTGCCCCCGACCCTGCCCTAGGGAGGGGGCAGACCTTTCACTATTGCGGAAAGGGCCTGATTGCGCTTCAACCTCATAACCCAACTGGATGAGGCAAGCGCATGACAACCTGGATCACCATTTGCGACACCTGCAAGCGCGAGGGCTGGGATGCCGCGTCCGGCGCGCCCACAGATGGTGAGGCTTTGGCCGCGTTGGTTGAGGCTGCCGCGGAGGATTCCAACGACGTTCGCACCCGCCGCGTGTCCTGCACCATGGGCTGCGACCGTGCCTGCAACATCACTGTTCAAGCGGCGGGCAAGATCAACTATTCGCTCGGGACCTTTGAGCCCACGGCCCAAGACGCCGAAGCCATCGTCGACTATGCCGCCAAACATGCGGCCAGCGAGACGGGCCAAGTGCCCTATCGCGAATGGCCGCAGGGCGTGAAAGGGCATTTCGTGTCCCGCCACCAGCCTCTGCCGGAATGAGCAACACCCGCGATCACGGGGGCGGCCTTGATGCCGCCGTGGCCACCTACGGGGGCACACGCGAGGGCTGGCTGGACCTGAGCACCGGCATCAACCCCGTGCCTTATCCGGTGGGCGATATCAGCGCGGACGCATGGACTGCCCTGCCGGACAGCCGTGCCATGGACCGCCTGTTGCGCGCAGCTCGACAGTTCTGGAACGTACCGGAGGGGGCCGAGATCATTGCCGCCAACGGGGCGTCGGCCTTGATTGCGCGGATGCCGTTGATGACGGGCGGTCTGGTTGGCGGCTATCATATCCCCACACCGACCTATAACGAACATGCAGCGGCCTTTGCAGCCTCAGGCGATCATTGGCCCGCAGGCGATCCCGAAGACGTCGTCGCCCACGTCTATGTCCACCCCAACAATCCCGATGGTCGGTTGTGGCCGGCAGCGCATATGGGCGGGCGCCCCCTGACCGTCATTGACGAGAGTTTTTGCGATATTTGTCCCGATAAAAGCCACATTGCCCTGTCAGAGGATCAGGGCATGATCATTTTGAAGAGCTTTGGGAAATTCTGGGGTCTGGCGGGGCTTAGGCTTGGGTTTGCGATTGCACGGCCCGAGACGTTAGCACCTCGCGACGGGACGTTGACGCTGACCTCGATGAAGGACGCACTGGGGCCGTGGGCCGTGGCGGGACCTGCGTTGGAGATCGGCGCGCGGGCGTTGGAAGACACCCCGTGGGCCGAGGCGACAAGGCAGCGGCTGGCGGCGGATGCGGCGCGGCTGGATGCGCTGGTAGGCTGGCCTTTGGTCGGCGGCACGGACCTGTTCCGCACGTACGAGGTGCCGGATGCTGCCGCGATGCAGGACAAGCTGGCCCAAAACCACGTCTGGA
>JAHDFG010000224.1 GCA_020628265.1 Pseudooctadecabacter sp.
ATGGCAGACCCGTTGACCATTGTTGTTGTCGAAGAAGATCGCGACCGCGCGATTGCGATTGTCGATGCGCTGAAGGAAACGGGCGACTGCGATATCCATGTGATTGGCAATGCCTCCGGTCTGGCCCGCAAGATCGCGGCCTATTTGCCCGACATCGTGCTGATCGACATCGACAGCCCCACCCGCGACATGATGGAAGAATTGACGCTTGCCTCTGGCCCGTTGGAGCGACCCGTGGCCATGTTCGTCTCAGGTAAGGCTGGCGGTCTGGCGCAGCAGGCGGTGGAGGCCGGTGTCAGCGCCTATGTGGTGGACGGGCTGCAGCCGGATCGGTTGAAGCCCGTGATGGACACGGCCATCGCGCGGTTCCAGATGATGCGGCAGATGCGGTCCGAGCTGGCCGAGACCCGCCGCGCGTTGGAAGAACGCAAAGTCATCGACCGCGCCAAGGGCATGATCATGAAGTCCAAGGGGATCGGCGAAGACGAGGCTTATGCCTTGCTGCGCCGGACCGCCATGGATCAGGGCCGCCGCGTGGCCGAGGTGGCCGAGGCGTTGGTGACGGCAGCGGGGCTGTTGTCATGAAGCTGTTGTCACTGCCCGTTGCCTACATGCCCTTCGTGGATGCGGCCCCCCTTATTGTGGCTCAGGAAATGGGGTTCGCCGAAGCGGAAGGCCTGTCGTTGGACCTCATCGCAGCGCCGTCGTGGTCGTCGGTGCGGGACATGCTGGCCTTTGGGCGCGTGGATGCGGCGCATCTGCTGTCCCCTGTCCCCATTGCGATGGCCTTGGGGCTGGGTGGGGTGGCCACGAACCTGTCGGCTGTGTCCGTCTTGTCGGTGAACGGCAACGTTATCGGTGTGGGCCGCAGGCTGGAAAACGAGCTGCGGGCCGCCGGGTATCCGTTCGACTTTGTCGATCCATTGGCCGCGGGGGCCGCTTTGGCGGCCGCGGCGCCGGACGGGTTCACCATCGGCGCGCCCTTCCCGTTCTCGATGCATATCGAGTTGCTGCACACTTGGTTTTCGGCCACCGCCCTGAAAGACATCCCCGTCACGATCCGCATTGTTCCCCCGCCGCTGATGGCCGAAGCCTTGGCCAACGGCGAGATTGACGCCTTTTGCGTGGGTGAACCGTGGGGGTCTGTCTCGGTTGAGGCAGGTGACGGCGCGCTGTTGATCCCGGGCAAATCCATCTGGTCCGCCGCCCCTGAAAAGGTGCTGGCGGTGCGCACGGACTGGGCCGAGACGGAACCCCACCTGCTGGGGCGGCTGATGCGCGCGGTCTGGCGGGCCACCAAGTGGTTGTCCCAGCCTGATACGCGGACGGCCGCCTCCGCCCTATTGTCCCGCCGCAGCTATCTGGACCTTCCGGCAGAGTTGATCGACCGCGCCCTCTCCGGTCATCTGATCATCTCGGACCGAGGGGAAGAGCGGGACGTCGGCACCTTGGTCGAATTCCACAAAGGTGCTGCAGGTTTTCCCTGGCGCAGTCAGGCGAAGTGGATCGGGCAACAGCTGGCGCGGCGCACGGGCGGCGATGTGGCTGCCGCCGGCATGCGGGCGGGTGAGGTGTTCCGGTCAGATATCTACCGCGCGGTCATGGGTCCGGCAGGCGCGGACCTGCCGGGTGCTAGCGAAAAGGTCGAAGGACTTTTGCATCATCCGACCGCCGTTGCCTCGGCCAGTGGCCGTGTGATTCTGCAGCGCGACGCGTTTCTGGATGGTCGGATTTTTGACCCTTATGCGGTCTGACGCCTCTTTTTTGTGCAATCGCAGCGGAAGTCGCCGCAATGCAGCATATCACTTGAGTATCAATTGTCGGATTGCTTGACCCTCAGAAGTGGTAAGCATCACATTTACCGCATCGGGGGCAGCGTCGTCCCTGCTGCCAACATCATCCCAAAGATCGGGATATCCCTGAGCAAAGCCGCTCGACCCCTCTGCCGACAGGCGGAGTGTGTCAGCGGCTTTTCGATTTTCTGGACCCATTTTTTTCCTCCCTTAGGGTCCCATAACAGGAGCAACCTATGAAGCGCCTTGCAGCATTCCTTACCGCCACTACGGCCCTTGCCGGCCCATTGGCCGCACAGGACCTCGAGATCGACGAATTGAAGTTCGGGTTCATCAAACTGACCGACATGGCCCCGCTGGCCGTCGCCTATGAGCGTGGTTATTTCGAAGACGAAGGTCTGTTCGTGACCCTTGAGGCACAAGCGAACTGGAAGGTGCTGCTGGACGGCGTCATCGACGGCACGCTGGACGGCGCCCACATGCTGGCAGGCCAGCCGCTGGCCGCGACGATCGGTTACGGGTCTCAGGCGAACATCGTCACGCCCTTCTCCATGGACTTGAACGGCAACGGCATCACGGTGTCCAACGAAGTCTGGGACCTGATGCGTCCCCACATCCCAAGCATGGATGACGGTCGCCCTGTTCACCCGATCAGCGCCGAAGCTCTGGTCCCTGTGGTTGAGCAGTTCAAGGACGAAGGTCAGCCGTTCAACATGGGCATGGTGTTCCCCGTGTCCACGCACAACTACGAACTGCGTTACTGGCTGGCCGCCGGTGGTCTTGAACCCGGCTACTACAGCCCCGAAGACGTGACCGGCCAGATCGGCGCTGACGTGTTCCTGTCCGTGACGCCTCCGCCGCAGATGCCTGCCACGTTGGAGGCTGGTACGATCTTCGGTTACTGTGTGGGTGAGCCGTGGAACCAGGCTGCTGTGCAGCGTGGCATCGGTGTGGCTGTCATCACCGACTACGAAATCTGGCCCAACAACCCAGAGAAAGTCTTCGGCCTGACCGAAGAGTTCGTGACAGAAAACCCCAACACCACCAAGGCACTGACCCGTGCGTTGATCCGTGCCGCCATGTGGCTGGACGAGAACGATAACGCCAACCGTCTGGAAGCTGTGGAGATGCTGTCATGGCCCGAGTACGTGGGTGCGGACGCCGAAGTGATCGCCGCCTCCATGACCGGCACGTTCGAATATGAACCCGGCGACGTGCGCGAAGTGCCTGATTTCAACGTGTTCTTCCGCTACAACGCGACCTACCCCTACTATTCCGACGCCATCTGGTACCTGACCCAGATGCGCCGCTGGGGCCAGATCGCAGAGCCGCAGACGGACGAATGGTACATCGACGTGGCCAAGCAGGTGTATCGTCCTGACATCTACATGGAAGCCGCGCAAAGCCTTGTCGACGAAGGTATCGCCGACGCCGCTGACTTCCCGTTCGGCACCGACGGCTTCAAAGAGCCCGTGGACACGCTGATCGACGGCATCCCTTACGACGGTCGTTTCCCGAACGCCTACATCGACAGCTTCCCCATCGGTCTGACCGGTGAGCAGCTGGTGATCGACGGCGAAATTCAGGGCTAAGACCTGATCCGGCCTGCGGGCGTTCCTCTTCCGGCGCCCGCAGGCCACCTCCCTCTCCCGTATTCTCCCCCTCCCCTTTCTCCTTTCCGCCCGCGACGCCAGAGGACCCCGATATGACAACCGTAGACCCGAATTTCGACGCCGAACGAGAGGCCCGCCGCGAGCGCGCCTTTACCCGCATCAACAAGGCCGACAGCTGGCTGCGTGTGCTGGGACTGGGTTGGATCACGCCGATGCTGCGCATTGCTGCTGGCGACAACCCCAAGACCCAAGGCAAACAAATCTGGCAGCTTTTGGGTGTGCCGCTTGTGGCGATCCTCGCCTTCCTCGCGCTTTGGGCGACGCTGGCCCCGCAGGTACAAACATCCCTTGGTGCGATCCCCGGGCCGGGTCAGGTCTGGGAACAGGTTGAAAACCTGCACGGCGACCACTTGCGTCAGCAGGAACGGGCTGCGGATTTCTACGCCCGTCAGGATGAACGCAACGCTGAACGGGTGGCAAACGGCGAAGAGCCGCGCTACCGCGAGTTCACAGGCGCGCCGACCTTCTATCAGCAGATTTGGAC